>JAUYEC010000188.1 GCA_030691585.1 Candidatus Omnitrophota bacterium | reverse complement strand
CAATATGTCGCCCACAGTGACGCAGTAAAGGATAATCCGCCACCGAAGTACGAGGAGTTATTTGCAGCTTATAAAGTAATTGAAGAAGTAGTGAAAAAATACAATATTCTTTTGCGATCCTCTAATGGGGGTTTAACACCTGAAATTCTAGGCAATTGGGAGGAAGTATTGACAATTCCATGGCTTGAAAAAAACAGCGAAACATCCTATGCTTTCCGATCCAATCGGGAAGGCACGCCTAATAAAGAGAAGATTGAGCATTGATGAAGATAATCACCAAACAACTCAACTTTAAGACCAAGGGCGCGGGGGAGTTGATTGATATTACGGCCCAGGTGCAGAAGGAATTAGAGGAAAGCGGGCTTAAGGAAGGCAATGTTACGGTTTTTGTGATCGGCTCGACTGCGGCTATAACTACCCTGGAATATGAGCCGGGTGTTATCTCTGATTTGAAAGATCTATACGAGCGGCTCATCCCGTCCAATAAGACTTATGCCCATGACCAGGCCTGGGGTGATGCTAATGGTTTTAGCCACCTGCGCGCGGCATTGCAGGGTCCGTCTTTGGTGGTTCCTTTTGTTGCGGGCATACTCATATTAGGGACCTGGCAGCAGGTTGTCTTGGCAGAGTTTGACCATAAGCCGCGGCAGAGAAAAATAGTTTTACAATTCATAGGGGAATAACAGGTAGGTCTTTGTGTAACAAATCTAGACAGGAGCAGCATATTAACGATTCCCAGCTTATTTACTCTACTGATAAAGGCACGATCTGCCCGGAGTGCTCCAGGCCGGTCAAGGAGTGCGTCTGCCGCCAGACGCGCAGGAGCGCTCTGCCGGAGCCCGGCGGTAAGGTAAGCATACGGCATGAGACCGCGGGTAGAAAAAATAAAGGTGTAACCATAATTTATGGTTTACCTTTAAGCCAGGAGCAGCTTGAGAAGCTGGCCAAGAACCTAAAGAGCACCTTTGGCACGGGTGGCGCAGTAAAAGACCATGCAATCGAGCTGCAGGGGGACCAGCGCGCAAAAGTAGCGGTTGAATTACGCAGGCTGGGTTATTCTGTTTAAAATGGTAGTATATTTATAAAACGGAGATTGCTATGAAAAACATAATATTATGTTTGTTTCTGCTTTTAGGGGGCTGCGCGACAGCCGCGTCTCAAGGGCGTTTGAATAATGTTGAATTTAGAAAATTTGTGATATTGGGCGAGCAAGTTCCTTCTGATACTGCTGTTTCGTATGCGAATAAATTTAACGCAAAAGTTTTCTACACGCCTAGCAGAGGCGCTATAGCTGCAGGTGTTGTTAAGGGGTTGACTGGGACGCTTGGCCCCAGTAGTGCTATGAAAAGCCTGATGAATGATTTCCGTAGTATGAGTAATACCTCAGGAGAATGGGAGCTAGTGGTTCCAAGTATTGCCGAAAGGTATGTATTGGTGGCTTTGCGGAACATGGAGAATGGCGCCGTTGTGAACGCAAAAGGTAAGTTCTATTTATGCGAGTCAAAAGAAAATTCTGCTTTTGTTTCTGAAGTTAACCGGGTATTCGGGGATGGTTTTAATGTTGAGTTTGGCAATTAAGTAATATCCTTGGAATTTCGACAAGGGGGACATTTTTATGAAGATAAAATCTATATTAACCATTAATTTAATAGCAGCATTTTTGTTTTCTTTCCCGTTGCTGGTTTATTCCCAGGATATCAAGCCGATCAAGCTTTTGGCCCCGCAATTAGAAGGCGGCAAGTCCTTGATGCAGGCATTAAAGGAAAGAAAGAGTTCGCGCGAATTTAGTTCTAAAGAGCTGTCTTTGCAAGCCGTGTCCGATCTGCTTTGGGCGGCAAATGGCATAAATCGTCCGGATTCAGGCCATAAGACCGCGCCGTCCGCAAGGAATATGCAGGAGATCGATATCTATGTTGCCATGGCGGGCGGCCTTTATTTGTTCGATGCCAGGCAAAATATGTTGGTCCCGGCCGCAGGAGAGGATATAAGGGCTTTAACAGGCAAGCAGCCGTTTGTCAAAGATGCCCCTATAAATCTTATCTATGTGGCGGATCTTTCGAGAATGGGCAAAAGCTCGGGTAGTGACGCGGACTTTTATGCGGGCGTTGATACGGGGTTCATTAGTGAAAATGTCTATTTATACTGTGCCTCCGCGGGGTTGGCTACTGTTGTGCGCGGCATGGTTGATAAGCTGGAGTTAGCCAAGGCCATGAAATTACGGCCCGACCAGAAAATAATCTTGGCGCAGACAATAGGGGAACCCGGAGCGCAAGAATAGGCGTGAATAGATGGGTAAGACGCTTTTGATAAGATTATGAATATCAGGGCGTTGTGAAACAAATATAGCCAGGAATTACGCAGGCGGGGTTACCTGTAGGTAGGGTATAAACAGTAAAAATTTATGTTAGATATTACTTCTTTCCGCGTCTATTATTATGGGGATGGATATTAATAACGCGGGAAAAGAAGAAGATGGATTTGAACCGTCGACAGTCTGTCGACAGTTCAAATTGCCTGCGCCGGATGGAAAAATGCGAGAGACGGATTGTGCCAGCCCGGAAACCCTGTTAAGGCTTATCCAGGCTGTACCAAGCCTCGAGGCAGAACCTGGAATTCCATTATAACCCAAATTTTAATTATGGCGTATTTACCATAATTAAAAGAAAGGCTTTTGAGAGAGGTCCAGTATGGATAAAAAAGACCAGAATAAATCTGAATTAATTTTATACCACACCGAAGACGGCAAGACGCACTTAGAAGTACGATTGCAGGATGAGACGGTGTGGCTGACTCAAAAGATGATGGCGGATTTGTTTCAAACTACTGTTCCCAATATCAATATGCATATCAGGAATATATTTGACGAGGGCGAACTTAACCGAAGGGCAACTATTAAGGATTCCTTAATAGTTCAAAAAGAAGGCGATCGGGACGTATCGCGGTCTGTCGATTTTTACAATCTTGAAACGATTGTAGCTGTCGGCTTTCGCGTGCGGTCGCCCCGCGGGACGCAGTTCCGCAAGTGGGCAATAGACCGGCTTAACGAGTATATGGTTAAAGGTTTTACTATGGATGATGAGCGCCTGAAGGCAGGCGTCAATATCGGATCGAAATAACGGGGCAGGAAGATGGGAATTAAAAATATTTGACAATACAAGTTATATCTTGTATACTTCTAATGGAAGATAAATATAGGATATGCTAGAAAGTATTTATTATTTCCTGGACGAGCGGGGGAAAAGCCCGGTTAAAGAATTTATTAAAGCACTTTCTCAAGATGAGCGCGCGAAGGTTTTTGCATATATAGCCGAACTTAAAAATCAGGGGCATAATTTACGCCGGCCGCTTGCGGATTATTTAGGCCACGGCATTTATGAGTTAAGGCCGAAAGCCAACAGGATATTTTACTTCTTTTTTCTAAAAAATAGCGCTGTGCTTATACATGCCATAAGAAAGAAGACCGATAAGATACCTAACCGTGATCTTGAGCTATGCCTTAAGCGTAAAAATGAAGTTGAGGATTATGCAAAGGTTGAAAGAATTACATAAGGAGCGTGATTGCCATGAAAAGAGCAAGATTAGAAAAAGTCGATACCCATCTCCAGAATGAGTTAAAGAACAAGAAATTTAGAAAAGCCTATGAGATCGAGCGGACTAAAGTTGCCCTTGCTCAAAGGATTGCCGAATTAAGGGAGGAGAAACATCTTAATCAGTCTGAATTAGCAAGGAAGTTGGGGGTTTCTCAACAGTTCATCTCGCAAATTGAAACAGGCCAGGAGAGCAATCTAACCCTGGATACGATACTTCGGCTTGCCCGCACTTTAGGTAGAAGCGTAAAGATCACTTTCCCCAAAGCTTCCCGGAATGGTTCTTCTTTGCAAGTTGCTTGAACCTGCCGAAGCTGTTGATAAAAGTCTAAACATCAAGGGGTTATGAAACAAATCCAAGGCATTTCCGGAAAACTTACCCTCCACGTTAAAAAGCTGCGGCAGTGCCGAATGTGCCCGCAAATGTATCCACCTGTGGTCAGCGGCGGGGCGGTGGCCAGCAAAATAATACTCGTGGGGCAGGCGCCGGGGGACAAGGAGCCGAAGCTGGGGCGGCCGTTTGCCTGGACCGCGGGGAAGACACTTTTTCGCTGGTTTAGCCAAGCCGCGGGAATGAGCGAAGAGCAATTTCGCGCATCCATATATATGGCCGCGGTATGCCGGTGTTTTCCCGGTAAAAATCCTACGGGCGGGGATCGTGTGCCCTCGCCGCAGGAGGTGCTCAATTGTTCCGCCTGGCTAACGCGCGAACAGGATATTTTACGGCCAAAGCTGGTTATCCCAGTTGGCAAGTTGGCCATCGCGCAATTCCTTCCATTACAAAAGCTGGATAAGATCATCGGCCGTAAGTTTAAAGCCAAGCGCGCCGGGTATTCTTTTGATGTCATCGCGTTGCCGCATCCGTCAGGGGCATCGCCCTGGCATCGCAAAGAGCCGGGTAAGAGTTTGCTTAAAAAAGCCTTAAGGCTCATAATTAAGCATTCGGCGTTTATTTCCGCGAGACAAAGGAAAAAATAATCAGGGGCGTTTCAGGGGGGACTCTAATAATGGTAAAGAGGATGATAATCGGTATAGTCTGTGTTTTAATATCAGTGGTAGTTTTATCCGGTTGTGCCTCAAAAATGGCCTATCTGAATACGCAAAAGCCGCCTGATGAGGTCAAAAGGGATAAAGCCGGATGCCAGGCGGCGGTTGATGGCGCTGATTTTAAAGATGCTGATTCAAAGCAGAAGAAATTTGACCAGTGTATGAAGGATAAAGGATATAACGTTGTTTCCGAAGATGAGGCCGAGAAGATCCAGGGGTTCAAGGAGCTTTGGGTAAAGTCGGGAGTCGATTTTAAGGCCTACGAAGCGGTCTTTATCGAGAAGGCGGACTTGGCTCAAGCGAAAGCGAAAAATAGCAAAGTAAGCGATGAGGAAATAAACAATTTAAGCGATGAGATGTTGAAGCGTTTCTCTAAGGCTGTGGGAGTTGTAATGCCGGTTATTCCGGATAAAGATAAGACGGCGGGTAAAAAGGTCCTTTATATCAGTTTAAAATTGAATGATATCGCCCGGGCTGATGTCGGCGCTAATGTAGCATTGCAGGCGGTCGGGCAGCTTGTGCCTTTGCCTTTGCCCGGAGGCCCGGAAGGCACATTTTCTTTTGAAGGAGTGATCGTGGATTCTTCCGGTAATGAAAAATTGATCACTATCTCGGACACGGTTAAATCCGGAAAAAATTCTTCTCTTGCGGGATTAGAAAAATTTTCGCAATGGCAGTACGCCTATGATGTCATGGATTACTGGGCGGATAACCTGGCGGCTTTGCTTGCCAAAGAGCGCGGCCAGGAATACAAATCACAGCTGGGATTCAAATTATTGTAGACTAAAAGGGATTCGCAGCTGTCCAAAGGATGAGGGCAAGTCCACAGGAGAGACGTCCGTATAATTTATTTGGGAGGGGGCGAAAATGGGAAGCGTAGCGGAATATATAGTAGACCGTCTGTCTAAATTAGGCATTACAGATTGCTTCGGCGTTCCGGGTGATTTTTCCTTTCCGCTGAACGACGCCGTCATCTCGCATCCGTTGATGCGCTGGGTCGGATGCTCTAACGAACTGAACGCATCATACGCCGCGGACGGTTACGCCAGGGTAAAGGGCGCGTCACTTCTCTGCACGACCTATGCAGTGGGAGAGTTGAGCGCTCTAAACGGCGTGATGGGAGCCAAGGCCGAGCATGTCCCCGTTTTCCATCTGGTCGGTATGCCGACGATGCGCCATCAGCTGAACCATAAGGTGATCCACCACACCTTTGGCGACGGCGTATTCCAGAATTTTGCGCCTTTATCCGCCGCTGCCGCGTGTGTAAGCGCGGTATTGACCCCGGATAACGTCGTCTGTGAGATGGAGCGCGTTATAGCGGTAGCCACGGCCAAAAGCCAACCTGCATATTTGCTTGTGGCTGAGGATATGGCTTTGGCGCCGGTGAACGAGACGCCTTCGCAGGCATATCCCGTTGCGATATCGGATCCCATCGAGCTGGAAAAAGTGATGGACCGGCTGAAAACCATATTAAATTCCGGCCAGCGCGTTGTGATCATGCCTTCATACAAGATCGCCCGTTTTCGCCTGGAAAAAGAACTTCAGTCTGTTGTTGAAAAGTCGGGCCTTCCTTTTGTCACCATGGCCATGGACAAGGCCGTGATCTCCGAGGAGCATCCGCAGTTTGCCGGAATGTACATCGGCAATCACTCAAACCCCGCGGTGGTTGAGCTTGTCCAGGGGGCCGACTGGGTATTGAACCTGGGAGGCTCATTTTTCAATGACTGCAATACGCTTGCCTACGATTTCGACCTCGATGAACGCAAGATCGTGACCGTAGACATCGATTTCACCAAGATCAGCGGGCAGGTATATAACCCGGTGCAGTTGAAGGATGTGCTCAACGCCCTGGCCTCGTCGGTGGTTGCTCCGGCAAAGCCGTATCGCGCGCCCGCCCGGCCCAAGATACCGCTCGTCGGTGAACCGGATGCGCCCATCAGCGTCGAGAGCCTGTATTCGCGTTACGCCGGATTCATACGCTCAGGGGATATCGTTGTCGCCGAGGTTGGAAGCCAGAATTCTGTTAGCATTCTGCCTTTCCCGGAAAACACCACATTCTACAGCCAGGCCCAGTGGGCTTCGATAGGTTTTGCCACCGGATGCGCGTTCGGAACGTCCATTGCCGCGCCCGGCCGCCGTACGGTCCTGTTCACGGGCGAAGGGTCCCACCAGATGACGGCAAACGAGCTGGGCAACATGGGGCGCTATGGCGCCAAGCCGATCATATTCGTGCTGAATAATTCGGGATACATGATCGAGCGGGCGCTCGAAATATCGCCGGATGAGAAATATAACGATCTGGCCCCGTGGAACTACACGGCTCTGCCGGCAGCCTTCGGGTGCAAGGATTGGTTTGTGGCCAGGGCCGCCACAAATGCCGAGCTGGACAAGGCGATGGAGGAGGCCCGGAATCATCAGGGTGCCTGCTACATCGAGGTCATCGCCGGCCGCACGGATTTCCCGCTGGGATTGAAAGTCATGAATTCCCGGTTGATGCAGATGTACGGTTTTGATGACGAAAGGGAGATGCCGTAACCGGCATTCCAAAAGGTGGGGTAAGGGGATGGTCCCCGAGGTTAGAAGATGGAAGCCGCGCTTCTTGTAGCAGATAAAAAACAGAATATATTTGATCTACCCGGGTTTTATGCCTGCGGCCAGGCGGAAGAGCAGGTTTCGCTGCTGTCGCGCGAGGATCTGATCCCTTTGCCTTGCGGGAGCAAGCTCTTTTTTCTGCCGGACAGGTATCCCGTCGGGTTCAATATCCACAAGCGCAGTTATGAGGGATTACGAGATTTTTATCCGGTTGCGGCGTTCGTGCCTCCCGGCTACACCGGGCTGTCTTGCGCCGCATATAAGGAAAGAACGGGCGTCCAGACGCTGCCGCTTTTTTCATATTCGCCGGTTGCTTTCTATAAGGGCGCCTGTTATGTCGCGGCTATCAGAGTCGATCGCAGAAAAAATCACGATATCTGTTCTTTGGATCGGGGAATGCTTCGCGGCAAAATTCGCAGGTTCAAAAATACCAAAAATCGGCTTATTAAACATTTGGCTGATTGCGCCCTGATAAATTTTTGCCCGAACGCGGTGAATTT
>JAUYEC010000168.1 GCA_030691585.1 Candidatus Omnitrophota bacterium | reverse complement strand
GGTCGTCGTTGAGGTTAAGTTCCTGGGCGATGTCTTTCCCCTGCCAGGGGCCGATGCGGTAGGGAATCTCCAGGCGGCTGAGGATATCCGGGCTCACATCTATGGGCTTGGGAACGGCGAAGGAGAGGAGCGCCGTGGCAGCCAGAAGGATGATGAGTAGATTATTTGTGAAAGGGGACACTTTCCTGGCGCGGCTAATATAGCTCGTTTTGACGGAAATTGTCCCCGACGGGATGATAGATTCTAGGCCGAGAAGACCCAGCAACATTATTACAAATATGACTGCGCCGCTGAAATAATGGAAAAAACCCTGCGCCACAGCTGCGCCAAAATAAAATGTGACCAGGCACAGGGTGATGACCCGGATGAGGTTGCCGAGCAGGGCCAGCGGGACAATGGCGGCGACCAGGATGAGTTTTTTGCCCGTGGAGCTTTTGATCAGATAAACATAGAGCAGGCCGAGGGCAAGCATGGTGACGAGCGAGCGGAAACCGCTGCAGGGTTCGCCCATATAAAGCTGGTGGCCGCCGATGGATAACAAAAGCCCTTCGCGGCTGATCGGATAATGGAAAAATTTTAGGATGATTTCAGTGAGCACGGAGATCATGTGGCGCATTGGCAGGGTAACGGAGTCCAGGATGCCCATGGGCGGTGGCACTAGGAAGAGCAGGTAGAGAATGGGGAAGGTGAGTGTTTTGACCGCCTGGCCGCCGTAGAGAAGACCGGTGAGGCCGAATAGGACGGGGATAAGCGAGAAGGTGGATATGGACAAATAATCCCAGCGCCAGCCGAAGATGAAGAGGAGGAGGCCGGGGAGAAGCAAAAAAGGGGACAGCGACTTTTTTTCCCGCGGGCTAACAGCGACTGAAAAAAAAGTCGCTGTCCCCTTTTTTGTGCGCCAGATGAGCCAGAGCGAGATAGGCAGGATATAATAGGCGTGGGTGTAGTCGATCATTTCCCAGCGGCCGCGATAGAGCTGGGAAAAAATGGGCGAATAGAGCAGGGCGGTGATGGCCAGGATAAGATAATTAAGCATGGATATAGTATATCACAGAAGTTTGCAAAAGGGCGAGAATTTGTACCAAAATAATAGGTCGCTGTCCCTAATTTTCTTGACAAATGGGTATGGAAAGAAGATAATGTTTAAATAATGCAATAGTTTTATAAACCTTTTTAATAAGTGTTTGGGGAAGATGGGGAAATTATACAAGATTATTGTAATTATTATTTTTTGCATAGGAATCCTGGGAATTACGGATTCTGTTTTTGCGTCTTATTTTGGCTATAGTACGTGGTATGATGCCGACAAAAACTGGGATGGGCAAGATACATATATGTGCTGGGCGGCCGCCGCTTCAAATATACTTGCTTGGGGCAGCTGGGGCATGTCTCAATTTGACAATGAGGATAAAATATTCACAAATCTTGTGGACCATTGGACCAATCAAGGCAGTTTGATGCATGTTGGTTGGAATTGGTGGTTTAACGGGGAGTATCCGTCCGGATACCCATATGATAGCGACTGGTCAACTGTTGATGTTTCCGGAGGAGGAAATTATTGGCCGGGATATAATGTTTCTGATTATTATCATGGGTATTGGGCAGAAGCTAATGCAATGTCAAAAGTGGATGAATACCTTCACGCGGGTTATGGCACAACATTAGCAGTTTATGCGGGTGGAAGCGGCCATGCGCTTACTGTTTGGGGATATGAATATCTGGGCAGCGATTATCAGGGTGTTTATGTTACGGATTCGGATGATCATGCAAGTCAACTTGCTTATTATCCGGTTTCACTTGTTGGCTCGGAATGGGGTCTTGGCGGCGCTTATTCCGGCTGGCATATTGGGGGCGTAGAAGCTTTTGCCGTTAACCCGGAGCCGGTGAGTTCGTTGTTGTTCTTGCTCGGCGGCGGGCTGCTTGCGGCGCGGAGGTTGAGGAAGAAGAAGTAGTTTAAAAGTTTAATTAAAAATTAGGGATACACTTTAGTATAAGGAAAATGGGGACAGCCACCTTCGTAAAGAGCTGCGGAAAAGAGGTGGCTGTCCCCATTTTCATTAGCTGGCCCTAATTTTTTGTTGAAATATTTTTGTTAGATTTTGCCTCCTTGCGCGTCTGTTAGGGTAGGAGGTGTGAGATGAGATATTTGGTGATGTTGGTGGTGGTTATTTTATTACAGGTGCCAGGGGTGGGGGCGGAAGAGGAGTTTAAGTTTGCGGTGAGCCAGGATGCCTGGGTGAATGAGGCGAATGCGGGTGCTAATTACGGCAATAATACTTATTTGAGCCTTAATGACCGTACCGGCCTGGCGGAAGTGTATCTAAAGTTTAGTGACGCGGATTTGGCGGCTCTACAAGGTCAGACAATAAGCGCGGCCTCGCTGTTCCTCTATCAATACTTGTCTAGTTATTCGCCGGGGGACGCGGTGAACGCGCATGCGCTATTGGCGCCGTGGGATGAGGCCTCAACTACCTGGAATTCCAAGCCGGCCTATGCTCTAGGCAATAGTGGGTCGCTATACCTGGATAGCGGGAATAATATGTGGCGGCAGTGGAGTGGGCTAGAGGATATGGTATCTGTGTGGCAGAGCGGGCCCAATTATGGCCTGGTGTTGGAGAACAATACGGACGCTAAAACCGGAGAATTGTTTGCCAGATTTTACAGTTCTGAATGCAGCAATGCGGAGTATCGGCCGTATTTGAGCGTGACCACGGTGAGTCCGGAGCCGGTGAGCGCGGTGTTGTTCTTGGTTGGAGTAGGGGTGATGGCGGTGAGGGTGTGCAGGAAAAATTAAAAAAGGGGACAGCGACTTTTTTTTATGCGGGAAAACGATGCGTGAAAAAAAGTCGCTGTCCCCTTTTTACCTTTTTACTTGCGTTTTTTGCGCAGGCGGGAAGCGAGGAGCGCGCCGCCGGCAAGGAAGAGGAGTGAGCTGATTGGTTCGGGGTTAGTGGTGAAATTCATGGTGCTGGTGCCCACGCCACCTACGGTTGTGAGTTGGGTTGTGGGTGTAAAAATACGGCTTAGCGCCATGCCAAGGTTGCCCCATTGTGGTATGAGGTTTTTCCAGGTTACTGCCTGCGCGTTGGACCAGGTCGCGGTCACGCTCCAGTGGTAAAGTTCGCCGTCCCAGGGCTCCGGGGTCCAGTTGGCGTTGGTCGGGGAGATCCAGGTGCCGAGCATATTGTTGTTGGAGGAAAGAGTGGTAACTGTTTGCGTCTGGGTCATAGACGGGACAAGAGCGCCTTCATACGACCATTTTGTGGTTAAATACAGCGGCTGGTTTTTGTTTACCTTGGCGTTGTCAAATTCCACAAAAAAACTTGGCGTGTCATAACGGCCGTCAGTGCGCCAAAAATAGTTATCCGCCTTTGGGGCAGTTACCCCGTAATCCGCCATATAATTGAGAGCAGGATGCAAAGTGGTGGACAAGGGCAGCGGTACCGGTGGCGGTGGCGGTGGTGGTGGTATGGGTTTTTTAAACAAGATGCTGAATAGCCTGGTTAAGAAAGTTTGCAGAGAGTTGTTGGCCGCGTAGCAGGGCGTTGCCGCGGATAATAGCAGGCCTGCGCAGAGGACGGAGGTGATGATAAATTTTTTCATGGCGATGGAACTTTGTAAAGGGATTTATATACTTTTTAACAATAATATCTATAGCATAGACACTAGAAAGAGTCAAGGGAAATAAGGAAAAAGGGGGAAAGGGGACAGCGACTTTTTTTTATGCGGGAAAACGATGCGTGAAAAAAAGTCGCTGTCCCCTTTTTCTTTTTCAATTTCATTTTGTTCTTGACTTTTGGGTGAAAGTGCGATAAAAATAAAAGACTATGGATAAGAATTTGATGGAGAAAGTAGTTTCCCTGTGCAAGCGCAGGGGATTTATTTTTCAGTCGTCCGACATTTACGGCGGGCAGGCGAATACCTGGGACTACGGGCCATACGGCGTGGAGTTGAAGAACAATTTAAAGCGCGCCTGGTGGAAGGCCAATGTCTATGAGCGCAATGATGTCTACGGCATAGACGCGGCTATCCTTATGCACCCCAAGACCTGGGAGGCATCGGGGCACGTGGAAAATTTTTATGACCTGAAGAGTGACTGCCGCCAATGCAGAAAAAGATTTAAGACTGCCGACCTCGAGGGAGCTGTTGGGGACAGCGCCCGAAAAGCGGGCGCTGTCCCTGCTGCAAGAAAATGCCCGGAGTGCGGCGGCGAGTTGACCGAGTCGCGGCCGTTTAATCTGATGTTTAAAACGCACCAGGGGCCGGTTGAGGAAGCGGCCAACCTGGTTTATCTGCGGCCCGAGACTGCGCAGGGGATGTTCGTGAATTTTCTGAATATCATGGACAGCCGTCACCCCAAACTTCCTTTTGGCATGGCCCAGATCGGCAAGGCCTTCCGCAATGAGATCACCCCGGGAAATTTTACTTTTCGCACTTGCGAATTTGAGCAGATGGAGATAGAATATTTTGTCCGGCCGGAAGCGGCGGTGGATGCGCTCAACGATTGGATCGCCAGCCGTTATCAGTGGTACTTGAACCTTGGAATGAAGGCGGATAATCTTAGGAAGCGGCCGCATGAAAAAGACGAGCTCGCCCACTACGCTCTTGCCTGCACGGATATAGAATACAATTTTTCTTTTGGATGGTCGGAACTGGAAGGCATCGCTAACCGCACGGATTTTGATTTGCGCCGGCATTCCGAGGCCAGCGGCAAGGAATTGAAATTTTTTGATGAGGCCACAAAGGAAAAATTCTATCCGTATATCATTGAGCCTTCGGGCGGCGTGGACCGGAGTGTTTTGGCGTTTTTGAACGATGCCTACAATGAGGAAAAAGTCAAAGAGGATATCCGCGTTGTCTTGAAATTGCATAAGGACCTGGCCCCGACAAAAGTGGCGGTCCTGCCCTTATTGCGCAACCGGCCGGAGATCGTGGAAATGGCGAAAAGGCTCGCCGCGGATTTGAAGAAAAGTTTTATCACGGTTTATGATGACACCGGCGCCATCGGCAAGCTTTACAGGCGGCAGGATGAAGTGGGCACGTTGTATTGCCTGACCGTGGACGTGCAGTCGCTGGAGGATAAGCAGGTAACCGTGCGCGACCGCGACACGATGTTGCAGGAACGGATCAGTCTTGATAAGGTGAAGGAATA
>JAUYEC010000114.1 GCA_030691585.1 Candidatus Omnitrophota bacterium | reverse complement strand
TTTATGACTTCGCCCAATCCGCACCGGGCCAGTTATCAGCCTATTCCGGTCTATAATAACAATATCTGGCAGGCGCCGTCTTTCGCGCGGGTGGTAGAGATCAGCGGCTCGTTTTGCCAGATGATCGAAAGCATGCGCCTTGAGAAATTTGTTACTTTTTCCAGCCATAGCATGAGCTTTAAGTCGCTGGTGGAGATAGGTTATTGGCCGGTGGATATGGTTTCCGACGATTCGGTGATCTACTGGAAGGCGTATGTTTTTTATAAGGGCGACTACCGGGTTGTGCCTCTCTATATCACCGTTTCCATGGACGTGGCCTATTCAAACAACCTGTTAAAGACCATTGTCCTGCAGTATAAACAGAAGAGGCGCTGGGCCTGGGGTGTGGAGAATTTTCCTTATGTGGTGGAAAAATTCATAGAAGACCGTGACATAGCGGTTTTTAAAAAAATAAGAAGGGCATTCCACCTCTTAGAAAGCCATATTACCTGGGCGGTCTGGGCGATCATTGTCGTTCTTGTCGGTCCGCTGCCTTTGCTGCTGGGGGGTAAAATTTTTAACCAGATGGCCATCGGTTATAATCTGCCCAGGATCACCGGAATGCTCTTCAATTTTACTTTGATCACGAGCTTGGCATTAGTCATTTTAAGCCGGGCCATCCTGCCGCCTCGGCCGAAGGAAGTAAGCTGGACCAAGAATATCGTGATGATCATGGAATGGATCATCGTACCGGTGGTGATAGTGCTTTTGGGCTCTACGCCGGCGCTGGACGCCCAGACGCGCCTGATGCTGAACAAGCCGATGGGTTTTAATCCTACTGAGAAAAACGAGAAAAAAGTGGTATAATGTGTATAGGTTAACGGAGGATACGATGGAGATCAAGAAATACCTGAAATTGATGGTGGAAAAAAACGCGTCCGATATGTTCTACCGGGCAGGCTCCAATGTGCGTATGCGTATTGACGGAGAGGTCCTGTCCGCAGACGATAAGATCCTCAGCCTTGATGAGGTCAATGATACCATAAAAGAATTGACCTCCGAGAGGATGAAAAATTTTTTCCAGACGAACCTGGACGCGGATTTCGGAATATACCTTTCTGACTTGAGCCAGCGTTTCCGCGTGAGCATCTTTATGCAGCGTAACTGGCCGGCGCTGGTCATAAGGCATGTGCGCAGCGATATCCGCAGTTTCCAGGAATTGGGCCTGCCGGCGGACGTGTTGCAGAAGTTATCCATGGAAAAGAGGGGGCTGGTGCTTTTGACCGGTGCCGCAGGCAGCGGTAAGTCCACGACCATTGCCAGCATGATCGAATACATTAATAATAACAGCAATAAACATATCCTGACCATTGAAGAGCCGATTGAATTTACCTTTAAGGACAAAAAGTCGATCATCAACCAGAGAGAATTGGGGCTGGATGTTTTTTCTTATGCTTCTGCTTTGCGCGCCTTTACCCTGCAGAGTCCGGATGTCATGTTTATAGGCAATATCCATGACCACCGGACGATGTCAACGGCTATAACTGCCGCTGAGAGCGGGATCCTCGTCTTGAGCACATTGCATACGATAAATGCCAGCCAGACCGTGGAGAGGATCATTAATTTTGTCCCGCCGCATCAGCACCAGGAAGTAAGGAACCAGTTAGCCGGGTTGTTAAAGGGCGTTATATCCCTGCGCCTGGTGCCTTGCGCGGCGGCGCCGGGCCGCCTGCCTGCTTATGAGGCAATGCTCTTAACGCCTACTATCAGCCGTCTGATCAGGGAAGGCAAAGCCTGGGAGATCCCGCAGTTCATTGAAGACGGCAGCATATTCGGTATGCAGTCATTTAGCCAGTCATTGCTGAAGCTGGTTAAGGAGGGCAAGGTAACCGCGGAAAAAGCCGCGGAGGCCTCGGACAACAAGGACGAATTCACCCTGGCCCTTTCGGGAATTAAAAAAGAAAGATAAATTCAATGTAGGGGCGGGTTTTAAACCCGCCCCTACCGAGGTTTTGGAACCGTAATAATACCATAGGAGATTGGATATGTTGGAAGATCTCAAGTCAAAGCTCTCGATACTGTCAGGACGTATCGAGCAACTAAGAGGTTATCTTTGACATAGATAACAAAAAAAAGCTTATCAGTGAATTGTCCGTTCGGATGTCGGAATCCGGTTTCTGGGACGACGCCGAAAATTCCGGCCGCCTGGTAAGGCAGCTTAAAGATTTGAAGTCAACGGTTGAGCCCTGGGAAGCCGCTTTCAAGAAATGCCGAGAATTACAAGAGCTCCTTGATATCTCAACAGACGGTGACCAGGAAATATTAGCGGACCTTCTTAAGAATATAGGCGCACTTTCGCAGGAAATGGAGCGCCTGGAGTTCGCGGTCCTATTAGGCGGCGCGCACGATAAGAACAGCGCCATATTGAGCATCAACGCCGGAGCAGGCGGCACAGAATCCTGTGATTGGGTAGGCATGCTTTTGCGCATGTACCTGCGTTTTGCCGAGAGCCGCGGCTGGAAAGTATTAACTACCGACCTCTTAGCCGGCGAAGAAGCCGGGATAAAAAATGTCACCGTATTGATCGAAGGCGCTTACGCTTACGGTTATCTTAAGGCCGAGCGGGGCGTGCACCGGCTGGTGCGTATTTCTCCTTTTGATTCCAATAAACGCAGGCATACCTCATTTGCTTCGGTGGACGTCATTCCCGAGATCGAAGAAGATGCCGATATAAAGCTTGAAGCTAAGGATCTGCGTATTGATGTTTACCGATCCAAGGGCGCGGGCGGCCAGAGCGTTAATACCACGGATTCGGCAGTAAGGATCACGCATATTCCTTCCGGCCTTGTGGCTCAATGTCAGAATGAGCGTTCGCAGCACCAGAATAAGGCCACCGCGCTCAAGATATTAAAGGCGCGCATCTTTGAGCTGGAAAGAGAAAAAAAAGAACAGGGCCTTTTGAAACAATATGGCGTAGAAAAGAAGCGCATTGAATTCGGCAGCCAGATACGCTCTTACGTGATGCATCCCTATAGCATGGTCAAGGACCACCGCACGGATTACGAGACAGGCGATGTGGCCAGGATCATGGACGGCGGTATCGACGGGTTGATCGAAGCCTATCTTAAGCAGGAAGCGCAGAACAAAACGAAGTAACTCTCTAAACTATTATGCTGGATTTCATAAAAAAAGCGATCTTAAGACAAAAACAGGGGGCGATTACCCGGAATTTTCCTTCGGTAAAGATCGCTCTGCATCCGGAAATGCCCAGCCCTTCGATGAATAAGATGGCGCAACTTGCCCGGATAGTGGATATGGTCAATTCCTTTGAGCCGAAAGTCAGCGCGTTGACTGACGCCGAACTGCGGGCTAAGACCGAAGAATTCCGTAAGCGCATCTTAGAAAAGGCCGGGGCATTAGAATCAGAAATCAGGGGCCTTGAAGACGGGCTCTTAACAGTAGCCATTCCCGAAGAAAAAGAAAAATTAAAACAAAAGATCAAGCTGAGCCGCAACCGTATCTTTGACGATGTTTTGCCTGAGGCCTTTGCCGTGGTGCGCGAGGTATCCCGCCGCGCCATATCCTTGCGGCATTTTGACGTGCAGCTTGCAGGCGGTGTCATCCTGCATGAGGGCAAGATAGCCGAGATGTCCACCGGCGAAGGAAAGACGCTTGTGGCGACCCTGCCGGCCTATCTTAACGCTCTTTTAGGTAAGGGTGTCCATATTATTACCGTTAATGATTACCTTGCCCGGCGTGACCGCGAATGGATGGGGCCGATATATGAATTCCTCGGCCTTAGCGTCGGGGTCATCCAGCACGAGATGTCCGACGAGCAAAGAAAATCCGCCTATGCCTGCGACATCACCTACGGCACCAATAACGAATTCGGTTTTGATTATTTGCGCGACAATATGAAATACAGTACAGACGACCTGGTCCAGCGGCCGTTCTATTATGCCATCGTAGACGAGGTGGATTCTATCCTCATTGATGAGGCGCGCACGCCGCTTATAATCTCCGGCCCGGCCGAAGAATCTACGGATAAATATTATACGGCCAATAAAATTTCCGAGCAACTCCGCGGCAGGCGCGTTACCGAAAAAGACGAAATAAACGCCAAGTATAAAGGAGAGGACCTTTCTAAGGGTTACGATTATGTCGCCGATGAAAAGGCCCAGACCGTGGCACTCACCGAAGACGGAGAAGCCAAAGCCTCGCGCTCCTGGGGTGTAGAGAGCATGCATAATATCGAGACCATGGAATACCGGCACCACACTATCCAGGCATTGAGAGCGAAAGAATTCTTTGAGCGCGACGTGGACTATGTAATAAAAGAAGGAGAAGTGATCATCGTCGACGAGTTCACCGGCAGGATGATGCCGGGCAGGCGCTGGTCAGACGGCCTGCACCAGGCAGTGGAGGCCAAAGAGGGCATGCGCATCGAGCGGGAAAACCAGACCCTGGCTACTATCACCTTCCAGAATTATTTCCGGATGTATGAAAAATTGGCCGGTATGACCGGTACCGCCTTTACTGAAGCCAGTGAATTTGAAAACATCTACGGGCTCGACGTTGTGGTCATCCCTACCAACCGGCCGCTGATCAGGGCGAACAATCCCGACCGCATTTATAAGACGGAAAAAGAAAAATTCGCGGCAGCGGTAGAGGAGATCGCCGAACTTCATGAGCAGGGAAGGCCGGTGCTGGTAGGCACTATTTCCATAGAAAAATCCGAACGCTTGGCGGATATGCTCAAGCGCCGCGGAGTGCCGCACCAGGTCTTAAACGCCAAATACCATGAGATGGAAGCCCAGATCGTGGCACAGGCAGGGCGGTTCAAGGGCGTGACCATTGCCACCAATATGGCCGGACGCGGCACGGATATTCTCTTGGGAGGCAACCCGGAATTCATGGCCAAGTCCCTGGCCCGGCAGAAAATAAAAGCGGATGATCCGGCTTTCCGCCAGGAATACCAGAAAATATTCGATACATATAAATCAGAAACCGTAGCTGAGCATGATAAGGTGGTTGGTTTGGGAGGCCTGCATGTCTTGGGTACCGAGCGCCATGAGGCCCGCCGTATTGATAATCAGCTGCGCGGCCGCTGCGGCAGGCAGGGAGACCCCGGTTCCTCAAGGTTTTACGTTTCGCTGGGCGACGACCTGATGCGCCTGTTTGGCTCTGAGCGTATCATCGGCATCATGGATAAATTGGGCCTTGAAGAAGGCCAGGTGATCGAACACCCCTGGGTCAGCCGCTCTATTGAGATCGCCCAGCGCCGGGTGGAACAGCATAATTTCGAGATCAGGAAGCAGTTGTTGGAATACGACAACGTGATGAATAAGCAGAGGGAAATAATCTACGGCCAGCGCCGCCAGATACTCGAAGGCGTATCCTTGAAAGATAATGTCCTGCAGATAATCGAGAAAGTGGCTGACGGTATTCTGTTGACCTACGCCGCCGACACTGTGGCAGGCCAGGGGCCGGATATGGTTGGTTTAGCCGAGGCAATAAAATTAAGATTCGGGTTGGAATTGAATAAAACAATATTAGAAAGTTCCGGTGTCACCTTAAAAGAAGCGCTTAGCAGTTTCCTGATTGGCGCTTACGAGGAAAAAGAAGCGTCTGTCGGGGCGGATCTTTTACGCCACCTGGAGCGCATGGTCTTTTTGCAAATCGTTGACGCTAAATGGAAGGATCATCTCTACGCCATGGACAGCCTGCGCGAAGGTATCGGCCTGCGCGCCTACGGCCAGCGTGACCCGTTGATCGAATACAAGCGCGAAGCATTCAATATGTTTGCGCAAATGATCGCCGGCATTGAAGAAGAGGCGGTGGATGTGCTCTTCAAGCTTCAGCCGGCAAAGGTTGAGCGCGTAAAGGGCGTATTCAGTTCCGTGCCGCAGCAATTCTCGCATCCTGAAGCCGCCAAATTCGAAGCGCCTGCCGCAGCACATGCAGAGTCTAGCGAAGAGCCGGACGCAGAGCCTCCTGAAGCAAAGTTAAAGCCCATCCAATCCTCCGGCCCCAAGGTCGGCCGCAATGACCCCTGTCCGTGTGGTTCGGGCCGCAAATATAAAAAGTGCCACGGCGCTTAGATTAGTCCAAAGCGTAGGCTAACAGTTTGCAGGGACAGCATATCATGCTGTCCCTTTTCAATTAACCTGCCTTTGGCGAGTTGCTCGCTCCGGGATTTTTTGCGCATAGCCGCGGGGTATTTCTCGCGGGGACGCTTGCCCCGCCCCGGCGGGCGGGGCTGCGCTCGGATGGGCTGCGTCGCTCTCGCCTACTCTATAAGCTCGCAGGCGATCCATGCCCGCTCCTTGCCCATACGCCCCGCACAAAACACCCCGCGTCTCTCGCAAAAAATCCAAGCCAATACCAATAATTATGTATTGTGTCCCCGGAATTTCTAATGCTCGTTCGGAGTCGAGATTGAGGTCTTGGTAATTAGGTATCTTGTCCGCGGAATTTCCCGTTAGATTTCGCCGCCTGCCGCGTCTATTAAGGTAGAAGGGAGGTGCGCGATGGAGAGGATCAGCTTGACAAAGGTAAAAAAAGTAATACAATTGTATATACAATAAAGGCGGATACCTATATGAGAAAGATCAAGTTAACCAGGCAGGAACAGTGGATTGAGGATCATGCCGAAGAATTCGTTCCTGTGGGCAAGGAAGAATACGATATGATCATGCGAGCGATCGAACACAGGAAAAAGAACGCGGTCCTTAATATTC
>JAUYEC010000029.1 GCA_030691585.1 Candidatus Omnitrophota bacterium | reverse complement strand
ACCCCGCGTTCTTTTATGAATCACAGGAGCATCATGCCGCGCTCATGCGGCTCATGATCGATATCAGGCTTAAGCGGGGATTGAGCCTCATATTGGGAGATGTCGGCACAGGCAAGACTACGCTTTCCCGCGCGCTTCTGCAGGCTTTTAAAGATGAAAACGATTTTATTTTCCATCTCATCCTGGATCCCAGCTATAAATCCGAATACCAGTTCCTTTTTACCCTGGCCAGGATGTTTGATATCATGCCGTCTTTTAAATCCACTCTGGATTTTAAGGAGGCGCTGGAGAAATACCTTTTCCAGAAAGGCGTGGAAGAAAACAAGACCATCGTCCTCTTGATCGACGAGGGCCAGAAGATCACTCCGGAAAACCTGGAAGTTTTACGCACACTTTTAAATTACGAGACCAATGAATACAAATTGCTCCAGCTGGTGATCATGTCCCAGGTGGAGCTCTTGCCGCGGCTTAAAAGGGTGCGTAATTTTTTTGACCGCGTGTCCTTAAAATACACCATCAACCCGCTGGATGAATTTGAGACCAGGCAGATGATCGAGTTCCGCCTTAAGAAAGCCGGGTATAGCCGCCAGGAGCAATTGTTCAGCGATGAAGCGATGAATCTTATATATCAGTATAGCCAGGGATATCCTCGCCGGATCGGCATCCTTTGCCATGACGCGCTGGAGGCGGCGGTAATGAAAGAGGTGCCTGTTGTGGAGGCCTCACTTGTCCGCGGCCTGCTGGCCAGCGAGGTAGGCGTATGAGAGATACTATTACCCCGGAAGAGAAACTCCTGCGCCTGATCCGCGGCACAAAAAAGCGTAAGGAGCCTATGTCTGAAGAGAATATTCCACTAGGCGGCGGTAGTCTTGCGCCGGCTGCGGCAGGAACCGGCGGGAAACCATCTTTTTTAGCAGGGCATCTGTTCCGGCTGGATCCACGCAAAGCCTTGCGTTGGGGATTTATTTTGTCTTCATTATATCTGGGTGTTTCTTTGGCCTACCCGTGGTTTGGTTTAAAAAAGGTTAAACTGCCGGCTGTTGCCGGCGGCGCGGCCGTTCGGCCGGAGCGGTTGCCTCAAGAGGAGGTAAAGCCTTTTGAGTTTTATCTTGACGGTGTGAGCGGCCGGCAGATCTTTGCCGGAGTCGGCTCCTTTGTTGCCGCGGCCCTGCCACAGGCGGCAGCGGGAGTGAATGTAGCAGACGATATCAGCCTGGTCGGTATTGTCTCCGGGGAAAACCCGCAGGCAATCGTAGAGGACAAGAAGAACCAGAAGACTTATTATTTAAGCCGCGGCCAGTTGATCGGAGACTTAAGGGTTGACGACATAAAGGAAGGAAAGATCATTGTGGACCGCAAAGGACAGAAGTTTGAGTTATATCTTTAACACTGTGATAAAAAATGAACCCCTCGACTTCGCTCGGGGTTCATCATGAGCGAACGGAGTGAGTCGAATGATGAAGAATAAAATTTTTTCCATACTTATTATTTTAACCTTAATAGCTCAACCGCTGGCCTATGCCCAGGAAAACGCTCCGGTGGTGATGCCGCCGGCCGCGGCCCCAGTTATAAATCCGGATCTTGCGTCGTCCAAAATAACGCTTGATATAAAAGGAATGGATATTATAGACGTGCTCAAAATGCTTTCCAGCCGTTCAGGGATGAATATTGTAGTCGGCAAGAACGTGGCCGGCCGGGTGACACTTTTTTTAAAAGACGTTCCGGTTGAAGACGCTTTTGAGATCATCCTGCTTTCAAACGAGCTTGCCTTTGAAAAAAAAGGTGGAATCGTCAACGTGATGACCCAGAGGGATTACGAATTGCTCTATGGCCAGCGTTTCCAGGACCAGAAACAGGCGGTGACTGTCCGGCCGCAATATGCCAAGGCCGCGGACCTTGCGCGCGCCCTTAATCAGATCAAGACGAATCTCGGCAGGGTCGTGGTGGATGAGGGGTCAAACACTTTGGTGATGATAGATTCTCCGGATACCCTCAAGCAGATGCAGGGTTTTATCAACGGGGCGGACCTGCCGATCGAAACAAGGGTCTTTAGCCTTAATTACTCTACCGCGGATAAATTAAGCCCTAAACTGCAGGAAGTCATCACTAAAGGTGTCGGCTCGATCAAGATAGACGAACGCAGTAATAAGATCGCGATCACCGATTATCCGGCCAGGCTGGATGAGATCGCCAAGGTCATCGAAGCTTTTGACGAAAGACCTTTGCAGGTCTTAATTGACGCGCAGATCATTGAGGTCAAGCCATCGGACCAATTCCAGATGGGTGTTAACTGGGAATATTTTATAAAGGAAAAATTTGATTTTAAAACAAATCTACCTGTGACCACCCAAAATATCTTGTCTATCGGCGCGGCTGCGGCCGGAGGAGCCGGGGCCGTGCTTGCCGCCGGCCAGTATAAGGGTATAATAGATATATTACGCACCGTGGGAGAAGTCAATATTCTCTCCAGTCCCCGGATAATGGCGGTGAATAACCAGGAAGCCAAGATACATATCGGCAGGCGCGACGCCTACATCACCTCTACTACTTCACAGGGCGGCAGCGGTAACACTGTGACCAGCCAAAGTGTAAATTTTGTGGATGTTGGGATCCAGTTGCGCGTGACCCCATCCGTCAGTAAAGATGGTTTTGTCACCATGAAAATCAAGCCTGAAGTCAGTGATGCCGTACCAAAGTTGGTAAAATCCCAGGATCAGGACACGGAAATCCCGATTGTGAGTACTTCAGAGACTGAAACTACGGTAATGGTCAAGGACGGCGTGACCATTATTATCGGCGGCCTGGCGCAAGATAAGAAGAGTAAGACTGTAAAGAAAATACCTATACTTGGCGATATACCTTTATTGGGTGCGATATTCAGGAACACCGATGAAAAAGTGGAGAAAGACGAATTAGTCATTCTTTTAACTCCGCATATTATGTCCGGCGAGAAGTCTTACGTGGATTTCTCCGAGATCCCGCCGGTCGAAGGCGCTGTTGCCCGGATGGAAAAGGGCAAGATCATTACGGAGAAAATTGCGCCTAAGGCGCTAAGTAACCAAAATTCCCCGGAAGGCTCGGTATCCGCTTATTACTTGAGCCTGCTTGATAAAGTCAACCGCAGTGTCAGTCAAAACATTCCCCCGAATAAGTTAAAAGGAAAGGTAAAACTTATTTTCAGGGTTTCTTCCGATGGAAGCCTGGTTGGTCAGCCGACGGTCGCAGGCCAGGCGCAACCGGGCCTGGATGATTGCGCGGTCAAGGCGGTAAAAAGCGCGTCTCCTTTTGCACCGTTACCCCCGGAGCTGCGTAAGAGCGAAGAAGATTTCCGCGTTACCCTGGAGTATAAGTAAAATTTCCGGCAATACGGATCTATAAGGCCCCTTTTTTCTTGACAGGGGCCTTAATTTGTGCGATATTACTTAAGTAGGTTAATATTTAATCTTATTAACAATCCAGGAGGCAAAAAATGGCCCATCTTGGCCTGAGAGAATTCGCCGGACAAGTTGATGAATACATACGTGTGATCGTTAACTCCTCCCTGCACAAGCACGATAACGAGTTGTTCAAGGGCAAGATCACTATGCCGCAGTGCCTGATCCTGGACCGCCTTCTACGGGTTGGCCTGACAAATATGACCGCCTTGGCCAAGCACATGCATGTATCCACCGCGGCAATGACCGGCATGGTCGAAAGGCTGGTCAGGGATAGTTACGCCCAAAGAGTTTATGACAGCGGTGACCGCCGCGTAGTAAAGATCCGCCTGACCCCTAAGGGGGCGGCGCTGGTAAAAAAGATAAACGCGCAGCGCCGCCATATGATCATCAAGGTTTTCGGCAAGCTCTCCGAAACAGACCGCCGGAATTATCTCGGCATTCTAGCGAAGATAAAGGACGTTCTAGCCAGGGAATAATCAATAACCCCAATAAAAAGATGGCAAAAAAGATCACGGCAGCATTAATAACACTGCTTGCTTTATCAACTTTTTTTAAAAGTATTTCTCTGGCCGCGGACGATCCAAGCCGTCGGCAGATAAGAGGGCAGGAGATGGGCCGGGACGCGCGCCTCGCCGGAGCCATAGGCCAAAGAGTATTAAGGATCGGCCTGGTGGATTGCATTGCTTACGCTCTTAAAAATAATTCCGAGATCAAGATAAAGCGCATTGACCCGAAGCTTAAAAACGACGACGTAAAAATAGCCAAGACCGTGTTTGAGCCGGATTTCAACGCGGAATTCAGCTGGCACGACAATACCGTGGCTTCTGCCAATGTCCTGGAGGGAGCGGATACCTTTAACTCCAAGGACGCCAACCTCAACGCCGGAGTTTCAGGAAAGCTGCCCACCGGAACCCGCTACGCCGTAGATTTTTATAATCAGAAATACCAGAGTGATTCCGTATTCCAGGAGATTAATCCCTATTACGCGGTAGAACCCAAGATCACCATTACCCAGCCGCTCTTTAAAAATTTTGGAACGGTGATCAACCGCGCGGATATCGTGCTGGCAAAGAATTATTCCCTGGAGTCCGAAGAATCTTTTAAAGACAAGGTGATGGATATTATCAGCCGGGCAAAGTCGGCTTATTATGATTATGTTTTTTCTCTGCAGGCGCAGGCAATTGCCCGCGCGGCGCTTTCCCGGGCGCAAGAGCTGCTGGCCATAAACAAGGCGCGTTACGCCAAGGGCCTGGTCAGCTCCGTAGAATTACTGGAGACTGAAGCCGCTGCCTCTGACAAGGAAAAATCGGTGATCTTTGCCGAATACGAAGTGGCCAAAACGCAGGATAACCTTAAGCTGGTCACCAACTTGATCGACGACCCGGACGTCTGGAACGCCAGGATAGAACTTTTGGATAAGCCGGATTTTAGCGTGGAAAAAGTGGACTTGGTCGAATGCCTTAAAAACGCCTTTGTTTACCGTCCGGATTACAGCATTGCTAAGATCGACTTGAAAAACCGGGATATCAAAATAATACAGGCTAAAAACAATCTCTTCCCGCAACTTGACCTTATCGGCAGTTTCGGCTTGAACGGGTTAGGTGAGGATTATGGTGCCGCGATCGGCAAGATGAATCCGGATTATCAGGACTGGAGCGCCGGTTTTAAATTCAGTATTCCCTGGGGTGGCGCCGATCGCGCGAAACTGGACCAGAAAAAATTGGAAAAGGCGCAGGCCCTGATGGCCTTTAAAAAATTAGAGGATGATATCATCCTGGAAGTCAGGGACAAGGTGCGCAGGATGGATACCGGATACCGCCAGGTGCTCACTTCCCGGATATCCCGCCGGAAAGAGGCCGAGAATTACTCGGCGCAGAAAGAACGCTATGCTGTCGGCCAGGTCTCTACTCATGACCTGCTGGATTATCAGGATAATCTCTCCTCGGCAGAGCTGGATTACGTCAGATCCGTGATCGCTTACAAGATCAGCCTGATCAACCTGGAAAAGTCAGAAGGCATGACTTTAGTCAAAAACGATATTAAATTAGAATAGCATGTAGGGGCGGGTTTAAAACCCGCCCCTACAGTAAGCGGATGGCCCGTTAGAAAAGGAGTCTTTTATGCCTGCTAAATTCAAACGTTATACGATTACCGTCTTTTTTATTTTCGCGGCACTATTCATTTCCGCCTGCGAAAAAAAAGCTAAGCCCGCGGAAAAACAAGAGGCCATTGCCGTCAGGGTCGAGCGTATCCAGCCGCGGGATATCCGTCAGACCTTGGATTACGTCGGCAATATCCGCGCCAAAGAGGAGGCCTTGATATATTCCAGGGTGCCGGGAAAGTTGATCGAAAAAGTCAGAGAAGACTCCAGTTCCGTGGACAAGGGCGATGTCATCGCCTATATTGACCGGGATGAAGTGGGTTTTAAATTTGAAAAAGCCCCGGTGGAAAGCCCGATAAAAGGCACCATCGGCAGGTTCTATTGTGATATCGGCCAGAATGTCACAGAGCAGACGCCCATAGCTTTGGTGGTGGACATGGAAAAGGTTGAGATCATCCTAAATATCCCGGAAAAATACCTGCCGCGGGTCCGCCCCGGAGAAACCGCCTATATCAAGATCGATGCTTACCCTGGAGAGAGCTTTCCCGGAAAAGTTACCAAGGTTAGCCCGGTCCTGGACCTGGATACCCGCACCGCGCCCATTGAGATCAGCGTAGATAATCCTCGTCACCGTTTAAGCTCCGGCATGTTCGCGGAGGTGAGCTTGGTGATACAGGAGCGTAAGGCCGTGCCGGTGATTTTAAAAGAAGCGCTTGCAGGGCGCGGCGTTGATTCTTATGTCTATATCATTAAAGATGAGCGCGCTGTCCAGAGAAAAGTGCAGTTAGGATTGCGCCAGGGTCCGTATTACGAAGTGTCCGCCGGCCTTGAACCCGGGGATATGGTTGTGATCATGGGCCAGCAGAGGCTCTATGACGGAGCGAGCGTGGTTGTAGAGGAGGAAAAGTAATGAATTTCCCGGAATTCGGAGTAAAGAAGCCGGTCACCAATTTGATGATATTTTCGGTGATCCTCATTTTGGCAATTTACAGCCTCACCCGCATCGGTATTGATATGATGCCGGAGATCGAGCCGCCGTCCATTACTGTCCTCACCAGTTATCCCGGGGCCAGCCCCGAAGACGTCGAGGCCAGGGTGACCGAAGAGCTGGAAAATCAGCTCTCCACTACTCCGGGTATTGAAAAGATAACTTCATCTTCTTCGGAAGGTTTTTCGCGCATCACCTTGAAATTTATCTGGGGGACAAATCTTGACGAGGCCTCTAACGACGTGCGCGACCGTATTGACCGGGCCAAGCGTTTACTGCCGGCTATTCCGGATGAGATGGATAACCCGGCTATCTTCAAGTTCAATACGACCAACATACCCATTATTTATCTGGGCATCACCGCGACTCAAACCTTCCCGGAACTTTACGATTTAATTGATAACAGGCTGGGAGATGCTTTGCGCCAGCTGCCCGGAGTAGGCACTGTGCAGATCCAGGGCGGCGGATTGGAGCGCCAGATCAATGTCTGGATCGACCGTCACAGGCTGGAAGGCTACGGCCTTTCGGTATTAGACATCCAGCAGGCGATCAAACAGGAAAACGTGACCCAGCCGCTGGGTAACTTGAAGAGCGGCCTGACGGATTACCTGATCCGGCTTCCCGGCGAATTTACGGCGCCCGAGGATATAAACCTGGTGATCCTGGGCAAACGCGATCAAAATTTTGTCTATTTAAAAGATATCGCCAGGGTAGAGGATGGCTTTAAAGAAGTGACCGGCAATGTGCGCATCAACCAGCATGCGGGCTTAATGATGATGGTGCAGAAACAAAGCGGCACCAATACGGTGGAAGTCGCCACACGGGTAAAAAATAAACTACAGGAATTAGAGAAGACCCTGCCTGCCGATGTTAAGGTCCACGTCATTTTTGATACTTCCAAGGATATTATAGATTCCCTGAACTCCCTGAAATTTTCGGTGTGGCTGGGTATATTCCTGGTTATTGCCGTGGTCTGGTTTTTTCTGCGCGCCATCTCTCCAAGTTTGATCATCGCCCTGACCATACCGTTTTCCCTGCTGGTCAGTTTTATTTACCTGTTTTTAAGCGGCCGGACGATTAATACCATCAGCCTTTCTTCTGTGGCCATCGCCTCGGGCATGGTCGTAGATAATGCTATCGTGGTGGTGGATAATATCATGCGCCGGCTGGAGAGAGGGTCGCGGCCTGCGGAGGCGGCGATCTTCGGGACATCGGAAATGTTTTTGGCGATCGCGGCTTCTACTGCGACCACGGTCGTGGTATTCGTGCCCATGCTTTTTATCCCGGGTGTGGTGGGTATTATGTTCGGTGAGTTGGCGGTGATCGTAATTGTGACACTTTTGGCGTCCTTATTTACCTCCGCTACCTTTACCCCGATGCTTTGCGCCAAGTGGATGAGCTCCGCAAAACTTACTGCCGGCCGTCAGCGCCATAAAATATTTGCCAGGTTCTACGATCTCTCCGAGAAAATGTTCAAGTCCTGGGAAAATTTTTACGCCGCGGCACTCGGCTGGTGCCTGAATCACAAAAAGATGGTGATCTTCGGATTTATGGGCGCTTTTATATTGAGCCTGTCGCTTATGCGCTTTGTGGGTAACGAATTCATTCCCGACGAGGACACCGGAGACGTGCGCATCACTATCCACCTGCCTGTGGGCACAAGGCTCGAGGAGACCGATAAGATAACCAAAAGGATAGAGGGCATTTTTTTAGAGGAGGTGCCTGAGGCGCGTTATTATTTCGCGCGCAGCGGCCAGGTCTCGGGTGCCGGCAGGATGATGGGTGGGGCTTCCGGGTCGAATATAATCAGTGCCGGAGCCAAACTTGTCCCTATGACGCAAAGGAAACGTTCGGTGGGTGATGTAGCTCAAGCGGTGAGGAAGAGAATCAAGGCCATTCCCGGCGTATTAAAGACTGACGTAAGTTCCGGCAACCCGTTGAGCCATCTTATCACCGGCAGCAGCGGAAAAAGCATACAGCTTGAAATTGTCGGCCACTCCTTTGAGGAAACCGACGCCCTGGCACAAAAAATAAAGGCAATGATGGAAAAAATCCCCGGCGCCGTTGACGTGAGTATTTCGCGTGAATCCAACCGCCCGGAGTTATCGATTGATGTGGACCGTCAAAAGGCCGCGGTGCTCGGGCTTAATATGAGCACGATAGCTGAAACGCTCAAGACCTACATTGAAGGCTCAAGTGCGGCCAAGTACCGGGAAAAAGGCAAGACCTATGATATATTTGTCCGGCTGGAGGAGGAGTCGCGTTCGAGGATTGAGGACATAGAAGACCTGACTGTGGTATCGGCGCTTACCAATAAGCAGGTGAAATTGGTCAATGTTGCCAGGATAGATGAAGCAGTGGGCCCGCAGACGATCGAGCGTAAAAACCGCGAAAGGGTGCTTAAGGTGGAATGTAACGCCTATCGCCGTTCTTCGGGAAAGATCGTCGAGGATATAAAAAAGGAACTGCAAAAAATAACCCTGCCCCGTGATATCATCGTGGACTTTGGCGGTGCCGCCGAGGAACAGCAAAAGGCATTTAAGGATATGACATTATTATTGTTGTTGGGTATTGCTTTGGTGTATATGGTTATGGCCGCACAGTTTGAATCTCTAATCGATCCCTTCATTGTGATGTTCTCCATACCCTTTACTTTTACCGGGGTAATCCTGGCTTTGGCGCTTACCGGGACTACCTTAAGCGTCATCACATTTTTAGGTATTATTATGCTTATGGGTATTGTGGTGAACAACGCCATTGTTTTGATCAGTTACATCCAGATCCTGCGCGCCAGGGGGTTGTCTATGTTTGAAGCCGTGACCACCGGCGGAAAAGACAGGTTAAGGCCGGTGTTGATGACTACTATTACCACTCTGGCAGGCCTCTTGCCGCTAGCTGTTTTAAAAACAGAAGGATCGGAAACCTGGCAGCCGCTGGGTATTACCATGATCGGCGGATTAACGGTATCCACCTTGATCACCATGCTTTTTGTCCCGACCCTCTATACGGTATTTGAAACCAGGGTCAAGAAAAATGGCGGCTTTAAGAAAACCGGAGGGCAGCAATGAAAATGGTGATGATCGTTTATAATGAAGCCATAGATATGGAAGTAATGGAGATTTTAGCGGCCTGCGGTTTAAAAAATTACACCAAAACCAACGCAGCGTTTGGCCGCGGCAATACCTCCGGCACACATTTGGGCAATGACATCTGGCCGGGGAGAAATAATATACTTTATGTCAGTTGCCAGGACGCCGAAGCCAGGCTAATCCTTTCCAAAGTCAGAGAACTGCGAAAGACCCTGGGCCATGAAGGTGTCAAGGCCTTTATCCTGCCGGTAGAAGAAGTTACTTAATCCTATAAAATCCTATATTTTTCTTGACAAAGTGCCAGGAGTGTTTATAATATAGGAAAATTTGAATAGTAAAATTTTACTATATTTTGTGCTGGGCCGGAACCCTAAGAATATAATAGGGTTGAATTATAAGATGTAGGGACAGCATAATATGCTGTCCCTACAATAACCGATGTAGGGGCGGGTTTGAAACCCGCCCCTACGGGGTGCCTAAATATGAATTGGGATATCAAAACACAGGAAAAGCTGAATCTGATGATCTCCAAGATACCGGTTTTTCATCGCCGGATCACCGAGGCTGTAGTACTCAAAAAGGCCGAGGAGATCGCCGCAGGCCGGGCGTCCGCTCAAGTGGAAGAAATGGATGTGGTCTCGGCTTTTTTTTCCGATGTACCTTCGCCATTTTATAGCATGATGGTCAGGCTTATGGACCAAAGCGGATTCGATTACAGGAAATACGGATTTCCCAAGGCGCAGCCTGCCGAAACTAAGACGAGCCTATGAAGACCGCGGTCATTGGAGCAGGAGCGATCGGAGCGCTGGCCGCCGGGTATCTTAAAGATAAAGGCCGGGATGTAGTTTTGATCGCTCACCCGGCAGCGCAAGAGGCGATAAACAAGAACGGCCTGAAGATCTCCGGAGCAAGAGGGGATTTCAGCATTAATATTAATGCGGCACTTAGTTTGAACTCGGCCGTAGATCTAGCGATTCTCGCGGTCAAGACGCAGGATGTGGAAGCGGCGATAAAAGAAAACTTAGGATTCCTGCGCCAGGCAATAGTGTTAACCGCGCAAAACGGCGTGCAGGCAGATAATCTTCTATCACTTTACATTCCCCGGGAAAAAATAATCACCAGTATCGTGATGTTCGGGGCCACGTCCTTAGAGCCGGGTAAAGTGGTGCATAATTTTGAGGGCGGATGGATCCTTGGGCGGGCCTTTGGAAAAAACGACGCGGATGTTGAACGCGTAAGCGCACTCTTAGGCGAAGCTTTCAAGGTAAGTGTTGCCGACGATATCTGGGGAGAGAAATATCTGAAGATTTTCGTCAACGCCAACAACTGCATTCCGGCGATATTGGGTGTAAGCATGCAGGAAGCTTTTAGCGATATTGAAACAGCCAAGATCAGCATTGCTATTTGGAAAGAAGGGTTGGATGTAATAAATAAAGCTGGCATCAAGCTTGTTTCATTGCCGGATTTTCCGTTAGAGCGCCTGACTAAATTAACAGCGATGCCTACGCCGGAAGCCGCGGGGATATTTATGGTGATCATGAAGAATTTAAGCAATGCACCGCTTTACGGCTCGATTTTACAGAGCATAAAAAGGGGCAAGTCGTCGGAAATAGATTATATCAACGGTGAATTTGTAAATCTGGCGGTAAAATTTTCGGCCAGGGCGCCGTTAAACGAAAAATTAACGCAGATGGTGCATCAGGTGGAGCAAACCCATAAGTTTTTTACTAAGGAAGAAATGCAGAGTAGCGTAAAAAAAGTTATTCAATTAGAATGAGCGAGATAAATTCTCCGTTTCCCAGATTAAAGCTTACCGTGGCAAATATCTACGGCGAATGCTATCACGGCTACAAGGTTGGCGATGAGTTGATTTTGGAAGACTTCACTCACCCGCCGAAATTTTTTTGCCTGGGGCTGGCGCACGCCTTGTTCCCGATAGTTTACGCGCTTAGTTTCGGCGCGAAGTTCCCTTTCCGTGATAATCAGCGCAGTTTATTGGTGACCTGTCCTGACGGCGGGAAGTTGGAATTTCTGGTGGAGATTTTTGATAAGGGTGGTTTGATTGAAAAACTTCCCAAAGATCCGAGCTTCAAAGGCCCGAATCCTAAAAAGATGGTTATCGAGGTCATAGAATCAAAAGGCAAATGTACTTTTGGTTACAAGGCCGGCGATAAATGGGAGACGCAAGGCTTAAAATGTATTCCAGGTTTCTGCGGCGCGGCGTTTCATACCGCATTCCCGGCGCTGTTTGCTTTAAATTTCGGCGCAAAATTCTTTTTTATGAAAAATCCGGATTGCCTGGACACAGTGACCTGTCCTGACGGCGGCAATATCGTATTTAAAGTGACGAGGTCAAATGAATAAAAGACGCGTAGTGATTACCGGGATCGGTGTGATCTCCCCTAACGGCATAGGCAAGGAAAATGCCTGGAAAGGTTTTTCTTCGGGTAAGTCGGCGGTAAAATTAGTGGACGGCTTTGACGTCTCGGTCTTTAACACCAAGATCGCCGCTGAGGTCCGGGATTTTGATCCGTTCAAGCTCGGCCTGACCCACGATGAGGCGATGCGCATGGACAGATACGTCCAGTTCGGGGTAATTTCCGCGAATATGGCGGTTAAGGACAGTAAATTAGACATTTCGCGCGAGGATCCTACGCGTATCGGCGTCTGTCTGGCTAACGCTATCTGCGGCACCAAATATATGGAAGAAGAATTCGCCTTGGTCACTGACGACGGAAAGCATGCTATTGACCCGTCTAAGGTCAGGCCGGATCTCTATGACGCGGCGATGTTTAATACGCCCTCAATCGAGATTTCCTCAAAATACGGATTTAAAGGAATATGCGATACGCTTTCTACCGGCTGCACCGCGGGGACCGACTCATTAGGTTTTGGCCTGGAGACGATCCAGGACGGCGAGCACGATATTATGTTTTGCGGCGGGGCAGAGGCGCCGATCACGCCGATCACCTTCGGTGCTTTTGACGTGGTCAGCGTCCTTTCCTGCCGTAACGACCGGCCGGAAGCCGCGTCGCGGCCGTTTGATAATAAGCGCGACGGTTTTGTGCTTTCTGAAGGCGCCGGTGTTTTGGTTTTAGAAGAATTAAACCATGCGTTAAAGCGTAACGCCTTTATTTATTGCGAAGTGCTGGGTTTTGGCACCAGCTGTAACGCTTTTCACATGACTGATCTTCCTTCAGACGGCTCGGCGATGACCAGCTGCATCACTCTGGGCTTAAAAGATGCCGGTATTAAGCCGCGAGAAATCGATTATATCAATGCCCACGGCTCATCCACCAAGATGAACGATATTTTTGAGACCAGCGCTTACAAGGCTGTGTTCGGCGATTACGCCTATAAGATGCCCATTAGTTCGCTTAAGTCCATGATCGGCCATCCCCTGGCCGCGGCAAACGCGGTGGAGCTGACCATTTGCTCGATGATCTTCCATAAAGACATTATTCCTCCGACAATAAATCAGGAAGAAAAGGACCCTCTTTGCGACCTGGATTATGTGCCCAATGTAGCGCGGCAGAAGAAAGTAAATATTATGCTTAAGACCAGCAGCGGTTTTTCCGGGATACATTCTTCGTTGGTGCTCAGGAGATTTACAGGATAAATTATGACAAAAATAGCGGTTACAGGGATCGGGGTAGTTACTCCGTCGGGCATTGGCAAGCGCCAGTTCTGGGCGAATATCAAGGCGGGACGGTCTTTTATCAAGGCGATCACCCGTTTTGACGCCTCAAAATACCCGTCGCGCATCGCAGGGCAAATCGACGACCTGGAAAAATATACCCATTTAAGCGAGCGGCTCTTAAAGAAGATCGACGCTTTCTCGCATATGGCGCTGGTGGCTTCGGAGTTGGCTTTGATCGACGCCGGTATTGATATTAAAAATGAAGACCCGAACCTGGTGGGCATATTTTTAGGTAATGCTATCGGTGGATGGTTATATGCCGAGACGGAATTGCGCGACCTCTATATCGAGGGCCGCGAAGGGGTTTCTCCTTATATGGCCTCGGCCTGGTTTCCCGCCGCACCCCAGGGCCAGGTCTCCATTTATTACGGGATCAAAGGATTCTCTAAGACCGTGGTTGCTGATCGTGCCAGTTCTTTGATGGCCATCGGTTACGGCCGCAAAATTTTAGGTAAAGATAAATTAAATATGATCATTGCCGGCGGTATGGAAGCCCCGGTAACGCCCTACGCGCTTTTATGCTGCAATACATACGGCGCGCTTTCAAAAAACAACGCGCGTCCGCAAGAGGCCTATCGGCCGTTTGATAAAAAACGCGACGGCTGTGTTATAGGCGAAGGTTCAGGCATTATTGTGCTGGAGGGGATAGAACGCGCGCGAGGCCGCAACGCCAATATCGCGGCCTACATTTCCGGCTATGGCACCAGCTGCGACGGCGTGGACCGCATTAATCCCGCGCTTGACGGCGTGCAATTGGCCCGCGCGATAGATCTGGCACTCAATGACGCCGGCCTCAGGCCAGAACAAATAGATTACATCAGCTTAGACGGTTTAGCGCGCCAGGATTGGGATGATTCCGAGATGCAGGCCCTAAAGCGCGTTTTTGGCGAGCGGGCCAAAAAAATCCCGCTGGGTTGCCCTAAGTCCATGTTTGGAAATCTGCTTGGGGCATCGGGTGTAGTGGATATAATCGCCGCTATCCTTTCTATGCAGAATGGCCTGGTCCCGCCGATATTAAATCTGGATACGCCCGCAGATAGCAGTTTTAATTATGTCACCGGGCAGAGTAAGGAATGCGAGATCAACAAAGCCCTGGTAATTTCCCGCGGCCGGGGTGGAATAAATTCGGCATTGGTCATAGAGAAACCATAATTCAAATGTAATGCCTGCCTGCCGGCAGGCAGGTAGGGACAGGTTTAAAACCTGTCCCTACAAAACCGGAGGATTAAATGAAAATTTTATTCGTCATGCCTAAAGTCGGCGCCTGGGCAACGCATGGGATACACAGGTCACCAAACCAGCTTTACGCCCACTGGGCCGCTTATATCCGTGAGCGCGGATACCCCGATGTCGCGGTGATCGACGGTCGGGCCCTGGAAATTCCCATGGATCAATTGATCGAACAGGTCAAGGCCAAAAATCCCGATATCGTAGTTTTGGGTGAACAGATCCACGGTTACGGCGGCTACGGCGTTTTGCGCCACTTTAAAGACGCGGCAGCAGGGATCAAAAAGGCCCTACCTAAGGTTAAGATCATTATGGGGGGATTGTGGTATTCGGCCATGCCTGTGCCTACCTTGGAAGAAAACCCGGCTATGGATTTTGTGGTCATGGGCGAAGAAGAATCTTTCGGCGACCTGATCGAGGCCATAGATAAAAATAAGCCGCTTAAGGATGTAGGCGGAGTTACTTCGCGCATTGATGGGTCGATTGTTATGGGCCCGCACAAACCGTTGATGACCGACCTGGATAAACTGCCCCTTCCGGCATACGACCTCTTCCCGATGGACAAATATGTGGGGCACACTTACTGGAAGCCGTTCGTGGATATGATCACTTCGCGCGGATGCCCGTCCGCTTGTACTTTTTGTTATGAATGGGACCAGTTTGACCCGCGCAGCCCGTCGGATTTCTTGAAATGGCGCGCAAAATCTCCGGAGCGCATCATCGAAGAGCTGGAAGTGCTGCATAAGCAATACGGGGTTAAGGTAGTGGTCATCCAGGACGACAATTTTAACGTGGATCCGGCCAGGGTCAAAAGATTCTGCGAGTTAAAGAAGCAAAAAAATATCCCGATCAAGTGGGTATCCCTCGGTCGTGCAGTGGACTGGGTAAATTGCGAGTCCATCCTGCCTTTAATGAAAGAGACAGGGTTGTTTATGGGTGTATTCGGCATTGAAGTCACCACCCAGGAAGAGCTCAAGAGGATCGCAAAAGGTACAACCATTGACCAGATCAAAAAGACCATTGAGATCCTGCGCCGTAACGATATTGCCATTGTTGCTGATATCATGATGGGTTTTGATTATGATACAGAGGCGATCATCAAGCAGAGGTTTGAATTTGCCGATCACGTCGATCCGGATGTATTGTGGATTGGCTATGTTACCCCGGCTCCGAATTCGCCGATGTGGCGTATTGCCCTCAAGAATAAGTGGATCGATCCCAAAAAGGTGGATTTCAGCACCTGGGATTTTCTCCATCCGGTGATCCCCACAGACCATCTTTCTACCGAGGAGCTGGGGCGTCTTGGCTCCTGGTGTATGCGTGAATTTTTCTCTAAGCCCGGCAGGATCAACCGTATTATGGAAAGTAATTTTGATCCTTTGGCCAAGCTTTGCTTCCAGGATGTTATGGCCGGAATTGGTAAATGGGAAGCCGCAGCCACAAAGGGTGAAGTCCAGATTTAATGACGCCATATTGATGTAGGGGCGGGTTTAAAACCCACCCCTACAGATGGAACAAGGAGTATTACATAGGATAGGGGAGAATAATGAAAGAAAAAATCAAAGAACTTTTGGTGAAGCTCCTCAGGGTCAAGCCCGAAGAATTAAAGGACGCGGTGTCCCTGCAGGATTCGATCGGTGTTGATTCCACGGAAATGGTAGAGACAGTGATCGCCCTTGAGAAAAATTTCGGCATAAAACTAAACCCCAAGGAGATCACCAAATTTTCCACCATAAACGATATTGAAAAAGTAATTTTGTCAAAATCGACTAAATGAGCCTGATCGACTTAAGCCTGCCCATAGACGATGCGGCCTTTGAAGTGCATAAGGTGGCTATTGAGCGCGTAAGCCACAGCGCGGGTGTGGAAAAATTTAACCGCGTGATCATGGGCAAGACCTTTTCGGGTAAGATAAGGTATCTTTTTGGAAAGCGCATCATCAAAAAAGAAGATCTTCCCGATGAAGAGTTTCTTTCCCTGGAAGTAGTGCATGCCCCGGTTCACGTTGGTACTCACCTGGATTATACCTTTCATTACGGTTCCACGTCGGGCGGCTTGCCGGCTAAGACCGCGGATGAAATACCCTTGGAATGGTGTTATTGCGACGGGGTAAAGCTGGATTTGACTCACAAAAAACCCAACGAAACCATTGAGGCGGCTGACCTTGAAGCGGCGTTAGCCAGGATCAATTATACGCTTAAAGCTAAAGACATTGTTTTGCTGCATACCGGAGCGGATAAATTTTTTGGCGGGCCGAAATATTTTTCCGATTATCCGGGTGTAGGCATCTCGGCCATTGATTATCTCCTGGATAAAGGAATTAAGATATTTGGCGTGGACACCATGGGCATAGACCGGCCCTACCGGTTTATGCTGGCCGAATTTTTAAAGACCAGGGATGTAAAAAAGTTCTACCCGGCGCATTTTCACGGACGCTCGCGCGAATTTATCCATATCGAGCGCCTGGCGCATTTGGAAAAACTGCCCGGATGCGGCTTTAAGGTGATTTGTTTTCCTATTCGTATCAAAACCACTGGTGCGGCATGGGCGCGCGTCGTGGCCATCATCTAAAGGGAGGGTCAAATGGGCCATACCTGTAATTCCATCATCATTAATGCTCCATACGCGAAAATTTTTGATATCTCCAATGACATCCCACTCTGGACAAAGCTCTTCGGCGGCGAATATCAAAAGGCCGAAATCGTTGAAAAAATAGACAACCTGATCACCTTTCGTCTCACCGACGATGAGGGAAAGTCTTGGGTTTCCTGGCGCCTGCTTTTTAAGGACAAGTATTTTGCCTACGCCGAGCGTAAGGACCCGCTATTTCCGTTTAAATATATGAAGATCATCTGGCTCTATACCCCGAAACCGCAGGGCGTGGAACTGACATGGATCCAGCATTTTGAAATGGATGATAAGGCCAAGTTTAATGATGAACAGGTTGAGGGTTTTATCAATGGTCATTCTAAGGATAACCTGAAGATATTTAAAGAAGTCATTGAAAAAGAAACGGCTAGGCAAAACGCATAAGGAGATGACTATGGCTACTGATCTAAAGGGGAAGACCGCTGTTGTTACCGGCGCCAGCCGTGGTATCGGAAAAGCTCTGGCTTCAACAGCAGCCAGTCTTGGGGCAAATCTGGCTATTGCCGCGCGCCAGGAAGGGCCGCTTAAAGAAACGGCAGAAGAGATCGCCAAGAAATATAAGGTAGAGGTGCTGGCCGTGCCTTGCGATGTCACTAAATTGGAGGATTTAGAGAATTTAGTGAGCAAGACAAAAGAGAAATTCGGCAAAATAGATATTCTGATTAACAACGCCGGAGTCTCTAGCCAGTACCCGTTTGAAAAACAGCCCTTTGAAGATTTTGAAAAACTGGTGCACACTAATTATTTAGGTTACGTGCGCATGATCCGTCTGGTAATAAACGATATGATAGCGCGCAAAAGTGGGGCGATCATTAACATGGTCTCCGGATCGACCTTGTGTGATCCTTTGCCGAGGAATTTTCTGGTTTATAGTTCGCTTAAGGTCGGGCTGCGTGCTTTTTCCAAAGGATTGTTTTGGGAATTACGCGACCATGGCATCAAGATCACTTCTATTTTGCCGGGCGTGACCGATACCGACCTGACCGGAAAACTTCAGGAAATCACCGGGGACACCTCGCGGCTGATGACTACCGAAGCCATTGAGAACGCGGTCAGGTTTGCCCTGACTGTGCCGGCTAATGTCTGCCCGCTGGAGATCGCGGTGATCAATCAGCAAACACCGTGGACGGCACCGGTGATACCGTTTCAACAGCAGCATCCGAAATAATGAATAATTATCTGTAGGGACAGGTTTGAAACCTGTCCCTACGGTAAATTGTAAACGCAAGGGGAGAAGGTTAGGTGAAATCGTTATATCTTGCCGCAATCATCCTTTTATCCGTCTGTAGTCCGGCTTGCGCCCAAGAAAAGACTTTACTGCTTGATGACTACGAAGGCCCGATCAACGGCGGTCCGGTTGGCACAGTAGATTTCGGGGCCGGGAACGGCTCTACCGTGGAAGTTACCGCCGACACTGAGATAAAAAAGTCAGGCAGCCAGTCCCTGAAAATTGATTATATCGCTATGCCCGGAGGTTATATCTGGGTATCAAAAGGCTACGGCCTGCCTGCCTTGAACTCGTCGTGGCTGGTCAAACCCGAAGATATAAACTGGCAAAAATACAAGGCTTTCTCATTCTATATGTACGGGATGGGCAGCGGCGCGACGATCGCTTTTGATATCCGCGACGCCAACGATGAGGTCTGGCGTTACTTAGTCAAGGATAGGGCAAAAGGCTGGATGCGGGCAGTCTTGCCTTTTGCCGAATTCAACCAGCGCGATGACTGGCAGCCCAGTACCGCGGTAAAAAATAACATATTGGACTTCCCGATCAGTAGTTATCAATATGAGCCGCGCGAATCCCAGGGAGCGTTGCATTTTGACAGGGTAGAATTAATCGAAAAGGAGTAGAATGGACAAGACCGACCTAAAGAATCTTAAAAAGCGTTACCTGATCTGGTTATACAAGATCACCAAAGAAGCCTTCGATAAGTTTGAGCGTAAGTTTACCCAGCTGGATATTGATAAGTTTATTCTCAGCGAGATCGAGAATGAACTTCAGCGCGCCTATCTGCCGCAGGAAAAAGAGGCGATCAAGGGTTTTATCGCTGATTTCGTGAAGTATATCGGCGATAAAGAAAATGCCTGCGCGGAGATCAGAAAAGGCGGTCAGAAGATCAATTCGGAACTGTTGTTCCTGGATATGAAACTGCACGCGGTGGAGAAAGCGATCACGAAAGAGTTGGGAAAGAGGGCGCTTGCCCACATCAAAGATATGTACGAGAAGGAAATGACCAAGAGGATTTTAAAGAGCACCGAGAGTAAATAGGTATAACGGGGAGGCCAATATGTTTATATGTGATAGTCACGCGCACTGGCTGCCGGAAGAGATCGTAAATAACGCCCACTTTTTCCATAAAGGCTGGTCAGATATCCAGGCACACGTGCAGATGATGCAAGCCGTGGGTATCGCTAAGACCGTGTTGACTTATCCGACTACCGATGCTTATTCAAAATTAGGCGGCCACGCCAGCGTCGCCCGTATTTATAACGATAGTGTCGCCGAGATCGTCCGGCGCTATCCGCGTAATTTCGTAGGGGCCGCGATCTTGCCGGGCGGCGATTCTACCGGCATGATGAATGAATTAAGGCGGGCAACGCAGGAGCTGGGGTTCAAGGCTATTTCAATGGCCAGTAATTACGACAACGTCTATTTAGACGA
>JAUYEC010000008.1 GCA_030691585.1 Candidatus Omnitrophota bacterium | reverse complement strand
TGCCACCACGATACAGGGCTTGGGTGCTTGCTCATATATTTTTTTCATCCGCGGCACGGATTTCCTGTTCATCGCCCCGGTAATAATCAACGCGTCAGCGTGCCTCACCGAGCCCACCAGCTGAATACCGAAACGCTCAATGTCAAATTTCGGCGTAAAACAATCCAGGATCTCAATATCGCAGTTGTTGCATGAGCCGGCACCCACGTGGAAAACCCAGATTGATTTGGTTAGAGCTTTAGTCTTTAAGTCCATAATTTATCCCGTAGGGACAGGTTTTAAACCTGTCCCTACAAATGCTATACCTATTTCCCCAACAACGCCAGCACCACCGCAATTGATGCCATGATGGTCATCGGCCCCCAGAAAAAACGCATGGCCTGGTCTATGCGCAGGCGCGGGTTAGTGTTCTTTATCAAAATAAAAGCCGTAAATATTGCCACGAACTTGGCGATCATGAGTAACGGCGTGGTATCCTTACCAAAGAAAAGAACCACCAGGAATACAGGCATAGTATAAATGAGCATTGCCTTTACCAATTTAAATACGGCAAGGGCCCATCCGGAATATTCGATCAAAACCCCGGCCATGATCTCCTGCTCCGCCTCAGATATCTCGAAAGGCGCCAGGCCAAGTTTTGCCTGCGCGCAAAAAAGTGCGGCGATAAATGCCAGGCAACCTGAGAGCGACGCGGCATTGGAACCGAAAATTACCTGATGGCTGAGGATCGAACCGATCTCTATCGAGCCGCACTTAATGATGACGACAATGGCCGAGAGGATAAACGGCAGCTCATAGGCCATGGCCAATTTCATCTCCCGCGACGCCCCGACCGAAGCCAATGGGTTAGCTGAAGCCGAGGCTCCTAACATAAGAGCAAGTGCCGGCATGGTCAAAAGATAAAGGATAAGGATCAGGTCACCGTTGAAACTTTTTAAAGGCGAAATAATGCTGTTCCCGAGCAACATATCCGCCAAAGCCAGCCCCATCAATCCGATAAACGGTGCCGCCAGGAACATTACGCCTGCCGCTTGGGGTATAATGGCCTCTTTATGCAATAACTTGATGATATCGGTAAAGTTCTGGTGCCACGGCGGGCCAACGCGCCACTGCAGCCGCGCGCTGATCTTGCGGTCAAGCCATCCGGCCATAAGGCCAACGACGGCGCTAAAGAGGATTCCGGGAAATATTAAATAGTTGAAGATGATCATATTTTATAAATAGTACCCACGATATTTTCCGTGGGACGTCCGCTCGCTTCGCTCGCTTAGACGTTGGACGTGGGACGTTTTTTTGTTTCTGATTTTACGTCCTACGTCCTACATCCCACGTCCTACGGGACATATCATTTACCTCTTCTTCACCGGCTGGACATCTTCCCTTGACCAGCGCAGGGAATGCACTGCCAGATGCCCTCCCACAAAATATATGTTCTTATCCGGGTCCTCTGCCGCTATATCCCTGACCTCCACCGCTTTCTCGGGGCAGGTGACCGCGCATTTAGGCAGAGTTGCCGTGATGCCAACGCAGAAATCACACTTAGAATCCAGATACGGAATAAAATCATGGAAAATGACCCCGAATGGACAGGCGAGCGCGCAGGACTTGCAGCTCGTACAGCGCATCTTGTAACGCTTGATGTGGCCGTCGGTGGCGCGCTCAAGCGCGTTATGGTAACAGGAGTTGACGCAAGGCGCCTGCTCGCAGTGCCGGCAGATCGTGGCAAAAGTAGCGTATTCGCGCAAATTGGCAATGCCGTTATTCTGCGGGTGATAAAAATAGTCGCATGTTACCCGGCATTCTTTACATTGGTTACAGATGTCTAAATCGATAAATAAACGCTTCATATTTAAACTACCGAGAGGTTCCGTAGGCCGTCCGTTCGCTTCGCTCACTTGGACGTAAGGACGTGGGACGCAAAAATAAAGTCAAAATCGTAAATCAAAACCTTTATTATATTTTACGTGCCTTTGTCCGGTTTATCTTTTGAATTTACGTCCTACGTCCTAGCGACCCGCCATGATTTGTGGCGGGGAGCGAACGTCCTACGTCCCACGGAACATTTAATCCCAAATATCATGTATATCCTTCAATTGTTCATACGTGAACACCGGCCCGTCCTTGCAGGCATAATATTTTCCCACCCGGCAATGGCCGCATTTGCCCAGGCCGCAAGACATGCTTTTTTCCATGGATAAATAAATATTTTCCGGTTTTATCCCGATGTCCAAGAGTTTCAAATTGACAAATTTCATCATGATCGGCGGACCGCAAACAATTGCCTGGACGCTGGGCGCGTCTATCCCCAGATCAGCCAGGACAGTGGTGACCAGGCCCACATTACCCTGCCATTCCGGGCTACCCACATCTACGGTAACAAGGGCATTTACTTTGTCTTTAGTCCCCCACTGCGGCAATGCTTCTTTATAGACGATATCGTTGGGTGTGCGCGCGCCGTAACGCAAGATTACTGACTTATAATCCTGGATACGCGAAAATAGGCTAAATAATAACGACCTGAGTGGCGCCAGGCCCACACCTCCGCCAACGATCAAGATATCCTTGCCCTTAAATTTATCCAGGGGATAACCTTTCCCATAGGGGCCACGCAGGCCCAGGGTATCCCCAACCTGCATCTCATGCAGCAGGCCGGTTATGCGCCCGGCTTTCATGATCGTTACTTCTATGCGCTCCTTTATTGCCGGATCTGACGACGGGGTAAAAGGCGCCTCGCCTACTCCGGGGATGCTTAATTCCACGAACTGGCCGGTGGTAAAGCTGAATTCCGACTCCGGCTTAAGCACAAAAGTCTTGATCAGCGATGTCTCCGGGATGACCTGTTCTATCCTGGCTTTAATGGGCTGGTAAATATTTTTCTTCATATAATCTTCTTAATATGTAACGGATGTCTATCTTGCCCGGGCAGACCTCAATGCAGCGGCCGCAGCCGCAGCAGGCCTGGAACCCCAGGTTTGAAATAAAAAAATCGAATTTTTTGAGATAGCGGTTGCGCAGGCGCATATAGCGCATCTTTAACGGATTGGCGCCGCCTGCGACGCGCGTGAAATCCTTGAAAAGACAGCCGTCCCAGGTACGCATTTTTTTATTTAAACCATTCTCATGCTCTTCAGAAAGCAAGAAACAATGACAGGTATCACACATGAATACGCACCCCCCGCATTCAACGCAGGTACGCATCTGTTCCTGCCACACAGGCGAGGCGTATCCGGAAAGGACTATATCCTGCAAGGCCTCTTTCTTGGGTATTTTATGCTGGATCAAATGTTCATCCAGGCGCATGCGCACGGATTCTCTTTTTGCTGATCTTCCGGAGAGCTGGCCGAATGTCGCAGGGCTCAATTTGTCTTTAAGGCTCTTTACGATCGCCCTGCCCTTATCCGAATCCACATCTAAGAGATAACCGTGAGTCAGCGGCGAAAGGTTGAGGTCAAAACCCTGCGCCGGATATGCAGGAATATCAAAGGCCTGACAGAAACAGGTTTCCTTGAAGCTGGGGCAATCCCCGGAGATGACCAGGGTATTCTGGCGCCGGCGGGCATAGAGCGGATCCTCCTCCCCGGCGTTTAAAAAAACATAATCCTGAATGCGCAGCGCGAATATGTCGCAGTTCTTTACCCCGCAGATGGCTTTTGGCCGGCCATCAACCTGTTCCTGGGCCGCTTTATCGGTGAAATAACTGCAAACCTCTTCCTTAAAATAGGTAAAAAATACCCGTGTCGGTTCAACACAGCGGTAATCGTTAAAAACAGCGTTTTCTTTTTTATCTAACAGAGCGTAATTTTTGAGCAGGTAATCGGCAGTAGGCAGGCGGAAAGAACTCTGGCAGGCCGGCGCCACCGACGATTCTATCTTGACCGGAACGTAGAGATCGTAAACTTCTGTTATCGCGCCGTAGAATTTAGGGATATCTTCGTTGTTTAAAAAATAAGTCTCCATGGGAAAATCCTTTTCTGGAAGAAAAAAAAGCGTACCACGCCCGGCCGGTTTTGTCCATAAAAATTATTTATTTCTAGTCTTGTTAGAGCAAGGGGCGCCCGAAAATTAGCGTATTCCGTAGCGATATCTACGGGCCGGGTCGAGAACAATACGTGTTTTTTCCCGAATCGCGAAGTTTGCTCTGAGCCTGTCGAAGGGCTCGCTCGAAGGATATAGTTATATGCATAATGCATATAACTATATGCATTATGCATATAGTTATAGTTGCGTTGCAGGGCCCGATAATTTGACCCTGACCATATCGCTGACAAGTTTGGGATCCGCATGCCCTGCGATCTTGGCGTTCACTTCTTTCATCAGGCGGCCCATGTCTTTGATCCCTTGCGCGCTGGTAGTTGCCGCGGCTTCATTTATTATTTTAGATATCTCATCTTGAGACAATTCAGGCGGCAGGTAAGTCTTTAAAACATCC
>JAUYEC010000160.1 GCA_030691585.1 Candidatus Omnitrophota bacterium | reverse complement strand
GTAAAAGAGGCCGCCGAATCCGTCAGGGAAACGAAAGAAGCATTGCAAAAGTTAGTCTCCGGGACGGGCTTAAAAGGGGCGGCCGCTAAAGAAACCGAATTTAAAGGCCCTGCTACTTTGCAGACCCTGCAGAACCAGCTTATTGAATTAAAAAAGACGGTTGAATTTGTAAAAACGACGCTGGTGAATAGACAGGAGCCGGTGGTTAAGACATGGTTGGAAAAAGGGGAAAAGAAGTAATTTGTAGTGTCGCATGCTATGAAGAAGTTCTATATTATTTTATTACTTTCGATTTGTGCGTTAACGGCTTACGGCCTGTCTTTTGCCGACGACGTAAAACTTAAAATGATTGTCGCGAATCCCTCGGATACCGAAACAAGAACGCTGCCGGTAAAGACTTATCTGCCCAAAGGTGTCGCGCCCGAAGATATAACGGATAAGGGCGGTTTCAGGGTGGAATATGATTTTGAAAGATCGCTATATTATGCCTATCAGGACGTCATGCTTAAGCCCCAGGAAACAGTTACGCTGGAGCTGGTAATCCGGGATATCTGGACTATACCTATTGAAGAGGTCAGATCATTAAAAAAACGCGCGCAGGAGATTCTTGACGTCTTGAAGAAGTCGGAATATTACCCGCAGGCAAAGACTTTAACCGAGAGTATCACTGCCGGGCTTGATAAGATAAGCGAATTCCAGAATTCGCCGGGGATGGATGTCGAGCAGAAGATATCCAATTATGAGACAAACAGCGGTATTTTAAAAGAGGTAAAGAAGGATATCGGTGACTTGGAAGATTTGGTAATGGAAGTCAGCGGGCCGGCGGCTTTGCCGGCCGGCACGCCGGAAGTTTCTTCCGTCAGCGCGCCGAAAGGAGAATTCTCTCCCGCAGGCGATCAGGCGAAAGCAAAGAATCCCGTGCCCGGCCACGCGGGGTCCGGCACTATAAAATTTGATATAACAGTATCCAATCCTTCAGACGAAGAGAAGCCCGTTCCCGTAAAGTATTACTTTCCTTCAGAGCTAAGGCGGGAGCATATAATTGACAGCGGCGGCCTGGAGATAGCTTATGATTACCAGAAAGGCCTGCAATACGTCTATAAAGACGCGGTTATGCTCGCGCCGGATGAAAAGAAAAAATTTGCGGTTACGGTAAAAGATATATGGGTAATACCTGAGCAGGGCATTGACGCGGTCACGGCGCACACGGAAAAATTGATGGGCGTCTTGGCGGAATCGAAATATAAACTGCCGGCAAAATCCTTGATGAACAAAATCATTGCCGCTTTAAATGATATCAACGCTAATCAGAATATTACCGATATGAGCGTGGATAGGCATATCGCTAATTATCGCTCCAACCTTATAAAATTCGATGAAGTCTCCATAGCCGTTGCAAAACTGGAGAAAATGGTTATCCAGGCAGGTGGAAGCGTCGGGTTTGTAGCAGGCGGAGCGCCGAAACCCGAAGGCGTTTTGCGGGGCGCAATGGGTATGGAACTGGTGGGAAAATCCATGTTCCGCGGCAGGGCGCCCAATGTGACGACCAGCTGGAAGATCATCTGGATAATTATCGGGTTCCTGGCGATGGTGAGTTTTTTGTTTTTTATCCTCTGGTGGGCGCAGATTAAAGCGGCCGCGGGAAAAAAACGAGAAAAGGTTAACGAGTGATATGTTCAAAGTAACCATAATTAATCCAAGACGCACGATTTACGAAGGCCAGGCAAACAGCGTTTTTTTACCCGGCAATGAGGGTGAATTTGAAGTTTTGGATTTCCACAGGCCCATTATCAGCCTTTTACGCGGGGGGGAAATCATAATAGATTGGAATAAATATGTCGCTATCACTAAAGGCGTAGTAAAAATGCACAGAAATGAGCTTGTGGCGCTGGTGGAAGAATAATGCGTAATTTTATCATAATACTCGTAATGTTTGTGACTATCCTGGGGCCTTCGGCGGTAATCGCCTCAATCGGATTTGCCAGCATCCGGGCCTTAGGAAGGAATCCTTCTTCAGCTCCGAAGATCCTGCTGGCTATGATAATCGCGCTTATTTTTGCTGAAGCGATCGCGATTATAGGAATGCTTGTGCTCTTCCAGTTATTTGGAAAATAGCCGGCGGTAAACTAAAAAGAGGTACTTATGCTGATAATTCAACTTATCATAATTCAGGTGCTGACTTTTGCGGCGCTGGTTTTTGTCCTGTATAAAATTATGTATTCCGCCTCTTTTGTGGAGACTAAGAGGTTACAACAGCTTAGCCGGGAAAATGCCGAAAAAGCGCGGGAACTGGCGGCAAAGATGGAGGAGGCGGAGAAAAAATACCGGGATAAAGTTGAAGCCGCGGAAAAAGAGGCGAATAGACTAAGGGCCGAAGCAAAAGAACAATCGGATAAGATAAAAGAAGAAGCTTTGAACAAGGCAAAACAGGAAGCCGACCGGATGATTAAACAGGCCCTGAATACAAAGGAAAAAATCAGGGAGGAGATCGAAGCCGGGCTGCAGGAAAAGTGCGTGGAGCAATCTCTGGCGTTGATCCAGAAAATACTTACCTCTAAGAATATGTTGATACTGCGCACCGCGGTCCTGCAAGACGCCCTGGACGAAATAGGCATGATCGAGGCGTCAAAGTTAAATGTGAATACCGATAAAGGTGAATTGATTATAGCCGTAGAGATTACTAAAGCCGAAAAAGAGCAAATAGCATCCACGCTTTCCGCCAAAACCGGAAGGAATATAACGTTGGAGGAGACGGCGGATGCAAGTATTATCGCGGGCGTCATAATAAAATTAGGAGGTCTTATTATTGACGGCAGCTTGCGCGGAAAACTTAATGAAGCCTGCGAGGCGCTTAGGAAATGAGCATGGTGTTGGTCCGGGAAACCGGCCGGATAAAAGAGATTAAAAAAAGCGTTGCTAAGGTCGCGGGACTCTCAAGCTGTATGAACGGCCAGTTGCTGGATATAACCGTCAATACCAGGGCAATAGTAATGGGCTTCGCGCAAGAGGAGGCGTTGGTTCTTCTCTTGGGTAAAGTAGATGATGTAAAGGTCGGCAACACCGTTTATAGCAGGATGGAGGAGTTCAGGGTTCCGGTGGGTGAGGGTTTTTTAGGCAGGGTTGTCAATGCCCTGGCCGAGCCGTCGGATGGAAAGGGCATTATCTTGTCGGGCGGCGAATACTATCCTCTTTTCCGGGATGCCCCGGGTGTGCTTGAGCGCGCCCCTTTGGCCGAAGCCTTTGAGACGGGGATTTTGATTATTGACGCAACCATCCCTATTGGCCGCGGCCAGCGTGAATTAATCATCGGCGACAGGATGATTGGAAAATCAAGCATATGCGTAGACGCCATAATTAATCAGAAAAGCAAGGACGTCATTTGTATATATTGCTGCATAGGCCGATTCCAGGCTTCTCTTGAGAAAATCATTGAAACATTAAAAGATAACGATGCTATGAAGTATACAATAGTGGTTTCCGCGGCGTCCTCCTGCCCGGTAGGCGAGCAGTACCTGGCGCCCTATACCGCCTGCACGCTCGGCGAATATTTTATGCATAACGGCAAAGACGTATTTGTGGTTTTTGACGACCTGACCAAGCATGCCTGGGCATACCGCCAGATTTCATTGCTCTTAGAGCGTTCTCCGGGAAGGGACGCCTATCCCGGGGATATTTTCTATTTACACTCGCAACTTATGGAAAGGGCGGGAAAGCTTAATCCTGAATTAAAAAACGGCTCAATGACTTTTTTCCCCATAGTTGATACTCTTCAGGGCGATATAACCGGTTATATCCCATCGAATCTTGTTTCGATGACGGACGGCCAGATTTATTTAAACACGGGCTTATTCAATTCAGGGTTCAAGCCGGCAATAGACCTGGGGCTTTCCGTTTCAAGGATAGGCAACAAGGTGCAGTGTGCGGCAATGAAGGAATTAAGTTCGATGCTGCGCCAGGAATACATACAATACCTTGATCTGTTGAATGTTACCAGGTTTAAAACAGGCGTATCGGAAGAAGTGGGCCAGCGCTTAAAGCATGGTGAGGTAATAACGCACCTCTTTATTCAAGAGAAGACCAAACCTTGCTCTTTGGAGGAAGAACTGATTTTGCTTTATGCTTTAAGGCGGGACGTCCTTGAAGTTTTTTCAAAACCGCAAATAGAATATTTCAAAAAGAATATCCTGCAATTTGCCGAAGATAACTATCCGGCAATGATGGATGATTTGTTTAATGAAAAGAAATTAACCCCTGGAATCACAAAAGAATTGGATGGGTGCTTGATTGCTTTCTTTAAAAACGAAGAAGTATATTCTCCAGCCTCTTGACATACCGGAAATTCCCATATGCAGGACACATTAAACTCACCGGCAATCAGGATAAAAGAGGCCGGCAGGGTCAAGTCGGTTAAAAAAATCATTGCCGCCGTATCCGGGCTTAGCGGTTTTATGAACGGCCAGTTGGTAACTTTTTCCGGCGGCCCGAAAGGCATGATTGTGGGTTTTTGGGAAGACGAAGTCTCGGTTTTGATCCTGGGCGATGAGGCCGGCGTGAGGCTTGGCCAGGAAGTCTATAGCTTGCCGGAAGAATTCAGGATACCCGTTGGCGAAGGTTTTTTAGGCAGGATTGTCAATGCCCTGGCCGAGCCTGTAGACGGCAAAGGCCCCGTTAATCCCCCAGTTGAATACTATCCTGTTTTTAGAGAAGCGCCCGGCACTATGGAGCGCTCCGGCGCCCTATCGTGTTTAGAAACAGGCACCAGGATCATAGACGCTATTGTCCCGCTTTCCAAGGGGCAGCGCCAGCTGATTATTGGGGACAGGATGACAGGTAAAACAACGATAGCGGTAGACGCCATACTCAACCAAAGAGACAAGGGGGTTGTTTGTATTTATTGCTGTATCGGCAAGAGTTTTTCTTCGCTGTTAAAAGTAACACAGCTTCTTAAATTCGGGGGCGCGCTGGATTACACGCTGGTTGTCGCCGCCCCCGCTTCGGCAACGACGGCAGAACAGTATCTGGCTCCTTATGCCGCGGCCGCCTTAGGGGAATATTTTTTTTATAACGGCAGGGATGTTTTAGTGGTGTTCGATGATATGACCAAGCATGCCTGGGCATACCGCCAGATTTCCTTATTGCTGGAAAGGCCGCCGGGAAGAGAAGCTTACCCCGGAGATATTTATTATATTCATTCCCAGCTTATGGAGCGCGCCGGCAGGCTTAGCCGGGAGCTGGGTTCAGGCTCAATGAGTTTCTTCCCTATCGCGGATACCTTACAGCAGGATGTAACGGGGTTTATTCCGTCTAATCTTATCTCAATGACAGATGGGCAAATCTATTTGAATTCATCTATGTTTGCCGAGGGCTTTAAACCGGCAGTGGATTTTTCAATGTCGGTATCGATTATCGGAAGCAAGACGCAAAATCCTGTTTTAAAGAGGTTAAGCGGCGGAATCCGCCTGGAATATACGCAATTTAAAGAACTTTTACGCCTGACTAAACTAAAATCGAGTTTAAGCCAGGACGTGGCGTTCAAAATCCGCCGGGGAGAGGTAATTACCGCTATATTTAATCAGGATAAAAACAAACCGGCCGCCATCGCGGAATTAATTGTTTTGCTTTATGCCTTGGACAGAAAAATATTGGATCAATTGGAACCGCCAAAGATCAACAGGTTTAAAAATGAAATCTGGCAATATATCCTCGCGCGTGAGCCGGAATTGGCAAAAAAATTGGAATCGGCCAAAGAACTCACGCTTGAGATAGAACAGGTATTGAACAGCTTGTTTGTCGGTTATCTAAAGGGGATGGAATAAAGAAATATGCAATCCGCGCAAAGGTTAAAAAATGAACTGGAGTTGAATACGGAATTGACGCAGTTATTGGAGGTATTAAAAGGCATAGCCTCTGCGCAATTCAGGCAGCTTGAAAAGAGGAGAGAGCGTTTCGCCAAATTTATGGATGCCTTTGAGGGATTTTTCCAGTTGATAGATTTCAGCTCCGTCCAGCATCCCTTTGCCGGAGGCGGCGGCAATCTCGGTATTATTATGATCACTTCTGATGAAGGGTTTATGGGAGGGTTGAATACAAAAGTGATAAATACCGCTTTAGAATATTCCGGCGCGGAAAATGCCGAACTTATCATAATAGGCGATCGCGGGGCCGCCTACCTTAAGGGCATGGGCCGCAGTTTCACCGGATTTCCGGGAATCACAAGCGACGGGGGCTATGAGGCCGCTTTGAACCTGAAAAGTTTTATCATGAAAGAGGGGCTGGCCGGAAAGTTTTCCAGGTTGATGCTTTTTTATCCCAAGCCGGTTTCTTTTACCGTCCATAAGATAGAAGCGCTAAGCATCCTTCCTTGCAGTGAACTGTTTAAAAAAAGAGAAAATATCGCGGAAGAAAACATTATAATAGAATCATCTTTAAGCGCGATAATCGAGTATTTGGTCGGCACCTGGGTTGTGGAGAAATTATTTGAGGTGTTTGAGGACAGTAAACTATCGGAATTTTCCGCCCGGACGGTGCATTTGGAAGAAAGCCACCAGGTTTTGCTGCAAAGGGAGAGACTGATAAGGTTTCAATATTTCCGCAGCCGGCATGAGTTGATAGATAGGGGTATGCGTGAAACATTTTCGTCGCAGTTATTGAGAAAGAGAAGTTAGCCGTACGCAAATATTATGGCAAACAACAGCAAGAACGCGGGTAAAGTTATATCTGTGCAGGGACCGGTGGTTGACGTAAAGTTCGACCGCGAAGAAGATATGCCCAATTTGTATGAGGTTATTGAAACGAAGTCATTTGACGGCCGCAGGATTGTTTTGGAAGTCGCCGAGCACCTCGAAAATAATATTACGCGGTGTATCGCGTTGGCTTCAACTTTAAACCTGCAATTTAACGCCAAAGCCGTTCCATTAGGAGAGCCGATTAGAATACCGGTAGGCCAAGCGATGTTCGGCAGGATTGTCAATGTCCTCGGCGAGCCCATAGATAATAAGGGCAAGATTGAATGCCGGGAATCCTCATCTATAAGAAAAAATATTTCTAAGATCCGCCTTAACCCCGATAGATTGATAACCGGAGAATCGGAACTTTTGGAAACAGGCATAAAGATCATAGATTTGTTGTTCCCTATGGCAAAAGGCAGTAAAACCGGTATCTTAGGCGGCGCGGCTTTAGGCAAGAGCATTTTAATCCTGGAGTTGATACACAATATCGTGGAAAGGCATAAGGGAGTATGCGTATTTACCGGCGCCGGAGAAAGGATCAGGGAAGGAAATGAACTGTATTGGGAGTTTGTCAAACAAAAGGTGATTGATAAGATTATGATGGTTTTTGGCCAGATGAATGAGCCGCCCGGAGCCAGGTTTGAGGTCGCCCTGACCGGCATAACCCTGGCTGAATACCTGCAGGAGCAGAATCAAGACGTGCTTTTCTTCATAGACAATGTATTCAGGTTTGTGCAGGCCGGAGCCGAAATATCCACGCTTTTAGGCCGCGTGCCTTCGGAAACCGGATACCAGCCCACGCTTTCTTCGGAAGTAGGCGATTTCCAGGAGCGCATCCGTTCAAGGGAAGGCGGATCGATCACGGCCATAGAGGCGGTCTATGTCCCGGCAGACGATTTGACCGATCCGGCCGTGGTTACGATTTTTAGTTATTTGGATTCCATAATGGTCTTGTCCCGTGAAAAAATCCAATTGGGGCTTTATCCGGCAATAGACCTTTTGCTTTCCTCAAGCGGCAACCTGGATCCGGCGATAGTCGGGAACGCGCATTTTGGCATTGCCCAGGAGGTTTTACGGATATTTTCCAAATATGACGAGCTAAGGCGCATAGTTATGGTCATCGGAATAGAAGAATTGTCAAAGGCCGACCACACATTATACGAGAGAGCGAGAAAACTGCAGAATTTTTTGACCCAGCCGTTCTTTTCGGCGGAGGTTTATACCGGCAGGAAAGGGGAATACGTTCCCCTTAAGGAGACGCTGGAAGGATGCGAAAAAATAATCAGCGGCAGGCTTGATTCAATTGCCGAAGATAAATTTTATATGGCCGGCGGTATAGGAAAGCTGGAACAGGCCGGCAGGGAGTAGGGAAGCGATGACGTTGCGGTTGGGTGAATTACTTATAGAAAAAAGAATAATAACTCCGCGGGAATTGGAACTGGCGCTTAAGGAGCAGCAGAAGACGAAAAAACTGCTCGGCGAAGTTTTGATAGGCATGGGGTTTGTTACCGAAAGAAGGATGCTGCAGATCCTTGCCGAGCAGCAGGGTATCCCTTTCCTGGAATTAAAGAACGTAAGTATCGACGATAAGGCCGTCCAGGCCGTGCCCGCTAAATTTATCTGGCACTATAAGATTATGCCGGTAAATATAACGGACAATGTGCTTACCATCGCGGTATCTAATCCCCTTGACGCCTGGCCGGTTGATGACCTTGAGGCGCATTCGGGATTGAGGGTGGAAAAAGTATTGGCGGTGTCCGCGGACATAATGGAGGCCGCGCGAAAATATTACGGCGTAGGCGCCGACACGATTGAGAGGCTGTTGTCCAATCAGGCGGAATATGGCATAGAAAAGCCGGAAGAAAAAAATGACAAGGTTGAAGATTTGGAAAAGATGTCCGCGGACGTCTCGGTAATAAGGCTGGTTAACCAGATCCTCCAGCAGGCAATCAATGACCGGGCGACGGATATACACATAGAAATTTTCCGCAAAGAATTGAGCTTGCGTTACAGAATCGACGGCATCCTTTATGATACTTCCGTCCCCGACGCCATAAAGCACTTATATCTTCCAATTGTCTCAAGGATCAAAATTATGTCCTCATTGGATATCGTGGAAAGAAGGATCCCGCAGGATGGAAGGGCAAAGGTCGGGATAGGAGATAAAGAATATGAATTGCGGGTATCGGTAATGCCGGCGCTTTATGGTGAAAATATCGTGATCAGGATCCTGCCGACGACCATGCTTTTCGATATAGCTAATTTGGGTATGTCGCAAAAAGAGCTGGCGGTTTTGGAGCAATTGCTGGAAAGGCCTCACGGGATAATTTTTGTAACCGGGCCCACCGGAAGCGGTAAAACTACGACTTTATACAGTTTTTTAAGCCGTCTTAATACGCGGCAGAGGAAAATAGTTACCATCGAAGACCCCGTTGAGTATGAACTCAAGGGAGTTACACAGACGCAGGTTAACCCGAACATAAACCTTACTTTTTCCGTAGTGCTTAGAAGCATGCTTCGGCACGACCCGGATATAATGATGGTGGGAGAGGTCAGGGATTATGAGACTGCCGATATTACCATCCAGACCGCGCTTACCGGCCACCTGGTTTTTTCCACGCTTCATACCAACGACGCCGTAAGCGGCGTCACCCGTTTGGTTGACATCGGCATCGAACCGTATTTGATTGCCTCTTCGGTAGAGGCATTTATTGCCCAGAGGCTGGTGAGGTTGATATGCAATAACTGCAAGGAAGAATACCGCCTGCCTGAAGAAATATGCCAAAAGTTCGGTATGCCGGAGGGCAAAGACGGCGGGGCGGCACAGACAGGCTATCGCGGCAAAGGCTGTAAAGTGTGTAATAATACGGGGTATATGAATAGAACGGGCATTTATGAAATCCTGCAGGTCGATGAGGAGATAAAAAAAATGATTTTACAAAAAACGTCTTCCGACGCGATGAAACACAAGGCGGTCGCGTTGGGTATGAGGACATTGAAGCAGGACGGCTGGGAAAAAGTTTTAGCCGGCCTTACTACGCCCGAAGAAGTTTTACGGGTAGTCCAATAAAATGGCCATATACGTTTATAAGGCAAAGAAGGGTCCCGCGGAAATAATAAACGGGCAAATAGACGCTGATTCCCAGGATGATGCTATTGATAAACTTTCCGCGATGGGGTTGCTCGCCGTCAGGGTTGAGGAAAGACAAAAGAAAGACGACGGTAGGCGCCAGGCCCAAGGATCAAAAGCCAATCTTGAATACATCAGGGTAAAGACGCAGGATATAGACATATTTACCCGGCAGTTGGCAAGTTTGTTGAGGTCGGGTGTGCCGATATTGAACGCTTTATTATTGATTTCCCGTCAGGCCGAGACCGGCGCGTTAAGTAAATTAGCCGGTTCCCTGGAAAAGCGGGTGAGCGAAGGCGGGACATTTTCCGGCGCGATAGCCGAATACCCGCGAAATTTTAACAATTTATATATAAATATGGTCCTGGCAGGAGAAAAAAGCGGGGCATTAGGCGAAGCTTTGTCCAGCCTGGCGGAATACCGCAAAAAGGAGCGGGAAATCAGGCAAAAGATTGCCGCGGCCCTGGCATATCCTTTATTGATGATTGTAGTGGGGATAGCGACAATTTTTATTATGCTTACCTTCTTCTTGCCTAAGTTTACGGGTTTTTTTGAGAACGCGCATCAGGCCCTGCCTCTATGCACAAGGATATTGATCGGGATAAGCGGATTTATGGCGGCTTATTGGTATTGGTTTTTAATAATTCTGGTTTTAGCGCTTGCGGTGTTCGGCAGGGTGGAACGGGGAACCAAAAAGAAATTTTTTATTGATTTGGTCAAACTACACGCCCCCTTTATAAAAGGGTTCATTAAATATGCCGAGGTCGCCAAGTTTGCCCGGACATTAAGCCTATTGATAAAAAACGGGATTCCTGTCTGTGACGGCCTTGAATTGGCCGCGGGCGTCTTGGACAGCGATGTTTTTAGGGAGTATTTGAAAGAGGCGCGGATCAAGATAATCAAGCAAGGCTGCACCTTGAGCGACAGTTTAAAAAATACGGATGTGTTCCCGGCTTTCGCGGTAAATATGATATCGGTCGGCGAAGAAGGCGGCAAACTTGAAGGCGCGCTCAGGGACATATCCGAAATTTATGAGGGCGAAGTAGAACAGGCAATGAAAATCGCGGCGGCGCTCCTTGAACCGGCGCTCATATTGATCATAGGGGGGATAGTCGGTTTTATTGTTTTTGCGATGTTACTGCCGATTTTCAGTATAGGGACTGTAGTGCGTTAATTACCGGAGGAACAGCTATGAATAATATTAGAATTCGTCGGCCGCCCGCTTTTACGCTCATCGAACTTATGATCGTGGTTATAATTATTGCCGCTTTGGCGGCGATGGTTTTGCCGCGGTTAAGCGGCCGCTCGGAGGAAGCTAAGATTGCCATAGCCCAGGCAGATATCAGTTCCAACATAGCGATGGCATTGAAATTGTATGATTTGGACAATGGGAATTATCCGGCTACAGAACAAGGCCTGGCCGCGCTTCTTATAAAATCATCATCCAGTCCCGTGCCCTTGAATTGGAAGGGGCCTTATCTGGAAAAAAAATCTATTGATCCCTGGAAGAACCCTTACCAGTATAAATGCCCCGGTGAGCATAATCCTTCAACCTATGACTTGTATTCATTGGGTAAGGATGGCGTGGAAGGCACGGCCGATGACGTCAAGAACTGGGAATAATATCCGGGGAGGCTTCCCGTATCTTGAACATGGCCTGACTATGATAGAAGTGATGCTGACGGTAATCGTTCTTGCCGTTGGGCTGACCGGCGTTATCCGGGCTTATATTGTTTCTCTTGACGCCCTGCGCGCGTCCGGAGATTACATAGACGCGGTATCCCTGGCCGGAGAAAAGATGATCGCCGTAAAACAGGAAGAAATAGAAAACGGCGGCTTGCCGCAAGGCAAGTCGCAGGGGAAATTCCCGGACGGTCATAATGCTTTTAATTGGGAATTGGAGATAGACGCTTCCGGGACCGCGGGGTTAAATACCGCTAAAGTCACGGTTTTTAATGAATTGGCCTATCCGGTGAGGGAATTCAGTCTGGTAAGCTATGTTGAAAATAGGAAATGATTTCGTCATGCGATCAGTATCGTGTTTCAGGCGGAGCGCGGTCCGCCCGGAGCGGGCCGGGCGCGCCGCGTTTACTCTTATAGAGCTTATGATTGCCGCTTCTATCGCCGGTATTGTGGGCCTGGCAATAATTTTTTCTTTTGCGGCCGGGCTAAAGGCTTATAGTAAAGTAAAAGATTTCAACACTTCCCGGCCGGGTATTTTGATCTCTCTTGAAAAAATAGAAAGGGATTTAAGCAACACTTTTCGTTTCACCGGTATTGATTTTGCCGGTGATAAAAAGAAAATATCATTCGCCGGTTTCCTGAACGAAAATTTTTGTATAGGTATAGGAAGGATATCATATTTTTTTAACGCCAATGACGGCGGCGCATTGATCCGGGCGGAGCAGCCGTATTCTTACGCTCTGCTGGAAAACAAACCGGACGGAATCAAATCCCGGACGGCGGCGGCCCTAAAAGATGTTGTTTTTAGTTATTGTTATTTTAGTCCCGATTCACATAGATATGATTGGAGGGATTCCTGGAGCGGCGGCGACGGCATACCCAGGGCAGTGAAGATTAGGGTCGTTTTTAGAGAAGGAGATAAAGATCTTGAGCTGGAAAGAACGGTATTTATACCGGTTTCGGGCTAGCCGGTCAGGAAGTATTCTTATTGTTGCGTTATGGTCGTTGTTTTTCTTAAGCGGCCTGGCTATGGCTGTAGCCGCCTACGTTCGCCCCCAGATTGAGCTGGCGCGGAGGCTTAAGGATAGAGTCGGGGTATATTATTTGGCTCAATCCGGCGTAAAAAAATCAATCACGGAAATAACCCGTAACGCGCCGCCTAAGTACGATACCTTAAAAGAATTTTTACCAAGCGGGAAAAACGATTTCACTAAAGCGGCAATGCCCGATGGGGAATTCTATTATACGCTCGTAGACGAAGAGAGAAAGATCAATATCAATAAAGCCTCTTACGATGTCCTGGAGAGATTTTTTGAAACGGCGGCCGGTCTGTCTCCTCTCCAGGCAGGGGAGATCGCCGCTTGTATTATGGACTGGAGGGAAAAGGGCGACCAAGCCCGGAAAAATGGGGCAAAAAGCGGTTATTATCAAACCTTAAACCCCGCATATCCCTGCAAAAACAATGATTTTGAACTATTGGAAGAAATCCTAATGGTCAAGGGAATGACCCCCGCTATTTTTAATATGATAAAAAACAGGATTACTGTATATGGAAATGGCGCTGTTAACATAAATACGGCGGATGTATTAGTCTTGGAAAGTTTGGGGGTAAAAGGTAATTTAGCCGGGAAGGTCATTGGTTCCCGTAACGGCAATGACGGCATAGAAGGCACCGACGATGATAATGTCTTTTTGTCCGTTGACAACATAACAGACGATCTGCGTGCGAGCCAAAATTTAACGCAGGATGAATCAAGCCAATTGGCTAATATTGCAGCTTCCGGGTTATTATGCGTGCGTTCGGATAATTTCAGAGGTGAGTCGGTCGGCAGAAATACGCGGGATTCCGTCCGCATAGATTTTGTTTTTAACCGTGATAAGGCCATAAAGTTTTGGAGACAGGGATGATGTTTTTAAACAAAAATAAGCCTGTTGTCGTCGTTGAAATCGGCAACGACTGGTTAAAAATAGCCGAAGGCAAGGTGTGCGCCGGCGCCGTCTCCATTACCAAGGCCGTTTTTTTTAAGATATCCCAGATCAATGATTCTATTTTTGATAAGATATCAAAGGTTTTCAGGGAGATGAAATTTGACAAACAGTGCGTGATTGTCTGTCTTCCGCGCCAACTCGTTACCGTCAGGACCCTGGAGCTGCCTTCCATCGATCCGGTGGAGATAAGCGAAATAATCAATTTACAGATTGGCAAACAAACCCCGTATTCAAAGGACGAGATCGTCTATAGCTACAAAATAATCGGCCGCCGGAAAGAAGGCTACACAAGCGTAATGCTGGTCATCGCCACGCGCAACCTCATCGACGCACGAATGGAGGTTTTGTCAAAAGCTTCTATTGAAATCGAAGAAGTCGCTTTGAGCTCGGAAGGGGTTTACCGCTGGTTCAATAGTTTTTATCTTCAAAAGCTGAAATTACAGGATTCAGAGGCGGTTATTTTGGTGGACATAGATTCCAACTATTCCGATTTTATCATTACGCATAAGGGGGATCCGGTATCGTCAAAAAATATACTTATCGGCGCAAACCATCTCATAGAAGAAAAGGATAATTACATTAATAAATTTACCGACGAATTAAAACATTCCATAAACGCCTTTTATGAAGAAAAAGGGGCTGTCAAGGCGGTTAAGATGTTTTTGTCCGGAGCGGCTAAAAATATAAAAGATCTGGATGTCATTTTGAGCGCGCAACTGGATATGCCTTGTGAAGTCATAGATGCCGTTAAGGACGCCAAGATGGAGACCAATACGGCGTTTTTAAATGAAGATAATAAGTATATTTCATTTTCCCCTATTTTTGGTATTTTGTTAAGCCGCCGGAAGCTGGTATTCAGCCTCCTGCCTAACGAAAAGCGTATCCAGAAAATGATGGATGCCAAACGCAGGAACCTGACTATGATGGGTATATTATCCAGCGCCATCATTATGGCGCTTTCGGCTTTGATGCTGGTAAATATCTATCACAAGAATGTTTATATGACCGGGATAAAGCAAAGGGTCGCGTTGATAAAAAATGATTCCGATGAAACCGACAGAATGCGTTTGACGGTAAACTTACTGCGGGATCGCCTGGACGCCAGGGGAGATTCCATAAACCTGCTTAATGAAGCGTATAAGTTGATCCCGAAAGAAGTGTATTTAACGGGTATAGACATCGAAAGGAGAAAGCAGGTCATATTGAAAGGGCGGGCCCAGGCGATGTCGGACATATTTAAATTTGTCACGGCGTTGGAAAAATCGCCGTATTTTGAAAGCGTGAAAAATACTTACGCGACGACAAAAAAAGAGGATGATAATGAGTTTGTGGATTTTGAAATTATCGCGGCCTATGAAGGGCCGCGCGGCCGATAATGGATCATAAAATGATGCTGGAAAAGCTTTCAGGCAAAGAAAGAACGGGTTTATTCATTGCCGTGGTTTTTGTTTTTTTGGTTATTCTGGATAGGGCGATCCTGGCCCCTATCAACGACCGGATCGGGCAAATAAACCGGGAAATCAAAATCGGCGAAAAACAACTGGCTACGGGGTTACGCAATGTAAGCCAGAAAGAGCTTGTCGCGGGTGAGCGCAAAAAATATGCGCAGTACCTGAAAAATACGGGTTCCGATGAAGAGAAAACGGCGGCGATGCTCAGCGAAATCGAAAACCTGGCAAAAAAAACAGGCGTATCTTTGGTTGATATGAAACCCCGGCCGGCTCAAAATGTTGATTTCTATATTCAGTATTCGATAGACGTAGAAGCCGAGGGCACGATGGATGCTTTGGAGAGTTTTCTTTATCAATTGAATGCCTCTACTCAATTATTGCGCGCGCAAAAATTACGCCTTAATTTAAAGAACAAAGACGCTTCCATTGTCAAAGCCTCTGTCCAGATCACTAAAATTTCCATTTAATTAGATTTACAGTGTGTAGTCGTAATGCGTCAGTCAACAGGGGAAATCACCGGTTCGTCATTGCGAGCGGCTGCGAGGCGAAGCCGAAGCAGGAGCGAAGCAATCCCATTTTTGAGATTGCTTCGTCGCCTTCGGCTCCTCGCAATGACTGCCCGGGGATGCCCTTCGTTTACTGACCGGCTGCGAGGAGCCAATGATCCTCTTGACGCCGGGCCGCTCAGGGCGACCAGGATTACCGTGATAGGATAGGGCTTTAGTGAGCATCCCTTTTGATACGCATTCCTCGTGAAAAATAAATTTGTCATAGTTCACTTTATGTGCTACACTTTCGTTGTTAAAGACGGCATAAGGTTTGGAGGGTTTTATGCCCGCATCGGGGAAAAATAAGATGCGCAAGGTAACGGGGGTCAGTTTAATGACCCTCTTTTTTTGTCTCTTCGTGGTTTGAATTGATTATGATAAGGCCTAGATTAGCACCGGTTCTGATTTTAGCGGCTTTCTTTTCTCTGGGCATGGCCCCTAAGCCCAAGCCCCCGCCAGTACCTGCGGTTACCTCCTGGTGGTTGTCCCTGGACTTGGGAAAAACTTGTCCTTTATCCAAGATCACCATCCTCTGGGATTCCACCTACGGCAGCACTAACTATACTATCCAGGGTTCACTTGATAACAGCACCTGGGTTAACCTGCAAAATAACCTTTCTTCAGCAGGCGGCACGGCCAAGGAGCATGCCCTAAGCGGCTCATACCGTTATGTCCGTATTTATATCAACAAGGCCGCAAAAACATACCCGATTATTTATGAAACCAAATTATACGGCGAGAAGATTATTCCTCCTCCGCCTGACACAACTGCGCCTACAGGTTCGGTCAAGATAAATAATGACGCCGTTTATGTCAATTCTACTTCAGTGAATCTAAGCCTTTCCGCCAGCGATTCAGGCAGTGGTATGGGGCAGGGCAGCCAGATGTGTTTTTCTAACGACGGGGCAACCTGGTCAAATCCTGAAGCATATGCTGCCGTTAAGGCCTGGACATTATCTTCAGGCAGCGGAGCAAAGACAATCTATGCCAAATATAAAGATGCGGCGGGAAACTGGTCAGCGGCTTATCCGGATACGGTTATTTTAGATACCACAGCACCCGTCACGCCTCTGGTCAGCGATGATGGGGCAACTACAATTTCTACAACTCAACTTCATACCCAGTGGAGTTCATCTGATCTTGAATCCGGGATTGCCGAGTATCTTTACCGGATCAATCGGGATACCGTTGTCGGCGAAACAATCATTGAATGGACATCTGCCGGCACAGCCGTTGAAGTTATCAAGACCGGGCTTGCCCTTGTTGCCGGAAAAACCTATTATTTCGCGGTTAAGGCCAGGAATAATGCCGGCCTGTGGTCGGAAATCGGCTATTCCGACGGCATAAAGATAACCGCTGATACAACCCCACCTACGGGCTCAATTGCAATCGATAACGGCGGTGCCGCGTATACCAACTCTTTGTCGGTCAACTTAAGTCTGTCTGCGCAGGATGACGAAAACGGTTCAGGATTGGATAAGATGTGTTTTTCGGGGGATAACAAAACATGGTCTTCTCCGGAAAGCTATAATACCGCTAAGACTTGGGCGCTGTCTTCCGGCGACGGGCAGAAGACAGTTTACGTTAAATTCTCGGATAAGACGGCTAATTGGTCGAGTGTGTATTCTTCCGGAATAATTTTAGATACGGCCCCTCCGATAGGTTCAGTTGTGATCAATAACGGCGATGCCTCAAGCGAGAATTGGGATGTCAGCTTGAACCTTTCCGCCGCTGATACGGGAAGCGGGATGAATAGCGGCGCTCAAATGGAATTCTCCAATGATAATGCCAACTGGTCAAATGTAGAAGATTACGCTGCCGCCAAATCTTGGAAACTCTTCAGCGGTTTTGGCGCAAAAACCGTTTATGTTAAATTTAAGGACGCCGCGGGAAATTGGTCGTCCGCTTATTCAGACAGCATTAACGTGCAGAATGTTCCCAAAGAGCGTATTTACATCTACCTTAACGGCAAGCGTGTGGCTATGGAGGAAAACGGCAAAAAATACTTCTTCCACTCCGACCACCTCGGCTCAACATCCGTAGTTACCGATGAAACCGCCCAGCAGGTTAAATATCTTGAATATAAGCCATATGGCGAAACCAAGGTAGAAGACGGCCCTAAAACCATCAAGCGCAAATTCACCGGCAAGGAGCTGGATGATTCCACCGGCCTGTATGACTACGGCGCGAGGATGTATGAAGCCGGATTAGGCAGGTTCATCTCGGCGGATACCGTTGAGCCCAACCTAAATAATCCCCAAACTTTAAATAGATATTCGTATACGTTGAATAATCCGCTAAAATATATCGACCCTAACGGCCATGAAGAGCTGGAATTCCAGATTATGACAAGTGCGGCTTTAGTTACCGGTTACCTTATATTTAAGTGGACAGTCGACAGCATCAAAAATTATATCCATAGTTCCCCGAAAGTAAGCCTTGATTTGCGCCTGCCGGGATTCAGCCGAGCAGCGCCCCAATCCCGCACAGTTGAATCTCCTTCTTATTCAGGCCTAAAATACCAGCCTGAAGGGATGAGTTATGCAGACGGAATGGGCACGAACGTGATGAGGGCAAATGGATTACTAACAATTGGTTATAGATATGTTGGGGAGAAGGAGGCTGCTGAAATTGGACGTACTGGCAAAGTCCCTAATATGAATGCAAGAAATGAGTCTAAAAATGTTTGCTATACACCCGATTCTCCCGTAGATTCGGCTTCTGAGGCGAAGAAAAAATACAACTTGAAAAACAATCCTACTCATAGGGTAGACCTGGATATTTCAAACACTAAAGCAGACTATGGTGGAAATGTTGAAGGAGGCAAAGGTATTGAAATGACTACTAGAAAACAAATTCCGGCAAAAGATGTTACAAAGCTAAGAGAATAGTACGGAGGAATTAAATCAAATAATAATAAATTGAAAAAAATTGTGGAGAAGGCTATATGGAAAAAAACAACTTAATACAAATTTACGATTTAAGATATGACCAAGACTACATTTCAGATATACAAAAAGCAACTTTAAACACTAAAAAGTTTGGTTTGGTTCCAGAATATGGCTTATTTGGCTCTAAGGAATGGTGGCAGGCAGTGAATGGCGGTGTAATTAAAACCCACGCTATCGAAGGAACAATTTCTCGTGTTTTTAAATCAGGACACAACGATTATGAAGAGTTTGAAATTGAAACTGGTTTAGAGAAGTCATCATGGGCTAGACAGACATCAGAAATTCCAGGCAGTTCATTAACTCGTTCTCAAATGGCGGATTTATATAAAGAAGGTAAGTTTATATATATAACTTATGTTAAGCAGAAATTTAGAGAGACTATACCTGGACTTGGCAAAGAAAGCGAGTGCATGCTAGAAATTTGGGTAGAAAAGTAATGAACACTGAAATAGCGCGAATTCCGGGCATGCTACTTAATTCGAAAATAGACTATGACTAACATTATTAACTTACTATTATCTACAACCCTTATCTTTGGCAGTCTCCAGGGGTACCTTCCTTTGAATAAGTCCCCAGGTTCTTCGGTAGCGACGGCCCTCGACCACCTCGGTTCAACTTCCGTAGTCACCGATGAAACCGCCCAGCTTGTCAAATATCTTGAATATAAGCCATATGGCGAAACCAAGGTAGAAGAAGGCCCTAAAACCATCAAGCGCAAATTCACCGGCAAGGAGCTGGATGATTCCACCGGCTTGTATGACTATTCAGCTAGGTTGTATGACCCCACGATTGGAAGATTCATTACTCCCGACCCAATAGATATATTTCTGCTTCAAAAACAAAATATACTTAGAGATTCCATAAGTTTTCGTATTAGAAACATTCAAGAACAAAATCTTCTCATCGCTCTTTTATATAATCCGCAGAATTTAAACAGATATAGTTATTGTTTAAATAATCCTATCAGTTACATTGATCCGACGGGACTGTGGGTAGCTTTGGAAGAAAAGCCAGTAAAGGTATTTGGTATAAGCGTTGGTAGTCATACCGTAGTTGTTCTTCATCCTGATAATCCCAATGATTTCAAAAATGATGCAAGCACTAAATGGTATACGAATTCTAAAGGCGGACTGGAAGCTACTTTAAGTGCAAACCCAAATTGGAAATCAACTTTTAAAAGCCCTCTTTTCGGTAACTTAAAATCCTATCCCAGCATAGCCGGGGATAGCCCTTCCAATTTAAAGAATAGTCAGCGAATTTTAGATCCTGAGAAACGTTCTGATACACAGTTAATAAAAGATATTATTACTTCGGCTAATAAATATAAAGATAATTTACCATACGATCCGACTCCTTGGCGATTCGACCCATTTTACAATAGTAATGCGTATACTTATGGAGTACTAAAAGATGCTAAAATATCTAATATCCCTAATCTGTCCGGGTGGCAACCCGGGGCTGATAAACCCATTCCGTTAAAGGAGTAAACTTATGCAATGGTTTAAAGTAAATCTCGTCGGTTATTTAATTTGTATAAGTCTTGATTCCATTGTTTTTGTCGCAGATGTACTATTAGGCCAAGGGGGTAGCGGTAGAATATCTGAGAAGTTTGGGTTAGGGGTTATTATCTTAATAAGTACATTGGTTTTTGTTGGGACAACTGGTTATTTATTCAGAATTATACCAAAAATAAATAGAATCGTGTTGGTTGTATTAAGTATTTTAGCTAGCTTTCTACAAATAATTATATTAATTGGTATATCTTTTTTCTTTAACATGTATATTTTGGCACCGATCTTAGGGCGGTTAGGTTTTTATATCACTATGCCATGATAAAAACAATTAGAATGATAGTCTACATGACCCCTAAATTATGGTTTGGAATTCCGGGCATGCTACTTAATTCCAGAATAGGCTATGACTAACATTATTAACTTACTATTATCTACAACTCTTATCTTCGGTAGCCTTCAGGGGTACCTTCCTTTGAATAAGTCCCCAGGTTCTTCGGTAGCGACGGCCCTCGACCACCTCGGCTCAACTTCCGTAGTCACCGATGCAACCGCCCAGCTTGTCAAATATCTTGAATATAAGCCATATGGCGAAACCAAGGTAGAAGAAGGCCCTAAAACCATCAAGCGCAAATTCACCGGTAAAGAACTTGGTGATTCCACCGGCCTGTATGACTACGGCGCACGCTTTATGTAATTTGGAGAATGCCAGAATCCTACAATATGGATGAGTATGTAATGAAAAGGCTAAAAGGATGGCGAAAATGATGCGAATTATTTTTATTCTGATTTTTTCAATCTTGACTGTGGCGTTTTCCTCCCGCGCCGACGTCACTACCGATACCTTTCCCGCCCTGGGTTCGTTAATGGGTTCAGTGGGAATAGAGAATTTCCAGCATAATAAGTTTAGCGGCGCAGTAACTTATTCTATTCCTTTGGAGGTTGCCCCGGGCACGAGCGGAATACAGCCGCAGCTGGTCTTGCGTTATTTTTCCGGCAACGGTAATAGCAGCGCAGGAGTCGGCTGGAATATCGATTTAGGCAGGATTACCCGCAGCCTTAGGCTTAAGCGTCCGGATTTTAACGACAGCGATATATTTATCCTGCAGTTGAATGACACTGTATCTGAATTGGTTGGCATCGGTAACGGAGAATTCCGCACTAAGCTTGAGTCTTACTTAAAGATAACTAAATCCGGCAGTAAATGGGCGATAATAGACAGAGACGGCACAAAATACGAATATAACTATAATGCCGGAGAGCTTAATTATTATCTTACTAAGGTAACCGATACGCATGGGAATTTTATGGAAATATCTTATATCTCAAGCGATTATACCGGCTATATAGAAACAATCACATACACAAAAGGAAACGATTTAAATAAATATAGGACGGTCGAATTCCATTATGAGGGCCGAAGTGATACTTATCCGGATAACGCTTCCGGCAGGACGGTAAGATATAATTACAGGGTGGATTATATTGATGTCTTGGTAGAAGGCTCTTTATATAAGAGGTATGATTTTACCTATACTTACAGCCCAAATAGCTCAAAAAGCCTGCTCAAGCAAGTTGATGAGATCGCAAAGGACGCAAACAGCCGCCTTAAAATAGCGGAATTTAATTATGCCGCCAACACGATTAATTTTGATTCCGCGCGCCGCCTCGCCTCTCCCGCTCCCTGGGATATCAGCGACGCATATACGCGCGTGGGCGATATCAACGGCGACGGTTTTCCCGACTTATTCAAAATCTCTAATTCCACAATCCAGGTGGCCTTGTGGCAAGATGGAGGCTGGGGCCCGGTGAAGACTTACGGGTTCCCATATAGCAATTCCGGCACCGCCAATATTCAGTTGGGAGACGTTAACGGAGACGGCCGGGATGACATTATCAGGAGTAATCCTACTATCGGGCCCGGCTCAGCGCATTATCAGGTATGGTTTAATACCGGAGACGGATGGAATGGGCCTGTAGTTATTGAGAACACCCAGGCCTGGAACAATGATTTAAGTTTGATCTATGCCCATAATCAGCTGGCCTTTGTTAATAATGATAAATACATAGATATTGTCCAGGCAAAGATTGTGGGAGCTACGATGAGTTCGGTAAATGTCTCTGTCTGTTATGGCAACGGCAGCGGTTGGAATGATCCGGTGCGGCTTTTTACTAACCTGCCTTTTTATTTTCAACTCGGCAAAAACGGGCACTGTTATAACGGTCAGTGTTATAACCATGTGGGTTGCCTTGCAGACCTTAACGGAGACGGCCTGGCGGATTTTCTCTGTAGTAAAGCCGGCGCTACGCAAAATACCGGTTTTGAGCTGCATTATATGCTGGCCGATGGTTCAGGATGGGACGGCCAGATTAGAGATATCTCTTCTGATGCCGGTTTTAATTTGTTTTGGCTTTCGACAAAGGTTTTTGACATTAATAAAGACGGTTTTGCCGACCTTGTCTGCGGTAAATATGATCAATGGGGAGGAGGGTTGGTCTATAAATGCCATTTGGGTAATGGTCAGGGTTTTGGGCCGATGCTTCAGCTCAATAGCCAACCCCCCTGGAAAAGCGAGGATAGAGATGTGTTATTTTTTGATTGCGATAAGGATGGGGTCGTTGACTGTCTTAAGGTAAAAGAAAACAGCTTTACTCCTTGCAGATTAGAAGCCGCCCAGGACGACCTTTTAAAAGAGGTAATTAACCGCTATGGCGGGAAAACCAGTTTTTATTACAAGAATCCTAGAGACTGCGGCGGCTCAACCTTTCCTTTTTCCCTGCCGGTGTTGTATTCTTCTGTTTCTGATCCTGGGATAGGCGTCTCTATCGCAGGCATAACTACTTATGCTTATGACGGCGGCTCATATGATACGCAGAATAAGATCTTTAGGGGCTTCCGTCATGTGCAGGTAACTGATCCTCTAAACAACATTACACATCTCTATTATCACCAGGATGATTCCAGGTTGGGCAAGATTGAGCGGCAGGAAAATGCAATTACCAGAATCTTGAATACCTATAAAGAAGATAGTTCTGCCCCATATTTTACTCCGCTTATTCAGTCCGATCAATATACGGATTCTAAATGTCGCAGGACCGCATATGAATATGATGATTACGGCAATGTGATAAAAACATTATTTTACGGAGATAGTGATGTTCCCGGGGATGAAAGGGTCATTTTCACCGACTATAGCTTAAATACATCCTCGTGGTTGCTAAATTTGCCTTCCCGTGAACGCGTGTTTTCCGGTTTAACCGGGACAGGCACGCCCGCGTCCGAGACGCAATATTTTTACGATAATAATTCCAGCTATTCCAATGCGCCCGTAAAAGGAGACTTAACCGCGATAAAAAGATATCTTAATACAATGAATAATTATATCCAGGCTACGTCGGCCTATGACGCATACGGCAACGAAATTACTAAAACCGACGCCAACGGAAATGTTACGAAGGTGGATTATGATTCAACGTATCATGCTTTTCCTGTTTTATTGACCAACGCCAAAGGCCAGCCTGAAAAAACTTCCTATTATATGTCTTCCGATCCAAAAGGCCTTTTCGGGCAGATAAAATCCAAAATTGATCCTAATGGAAATGAAACCGGTTTTGAATATGACGGTTTCGGCAGGAAAACAAAAATCTCCGGGCCATATGATTTGTATTCAACGTATGGCTCGGAATCTTATGAATACGGGATCAACGGAGCGGGGTCGAATTATATTTTGACCCGCACCACAGAAGTTAGCGGCACTGCCAACCACCTTATAAAAATTGATATTCTGGACGGTTTCGAAAGGGTGATTCAGACCGGCAGGGAAGGTAAAGACGCCAATATTTATAGTTACATTACTACCGTTTATAATCCAAGGGGAGAGATAGACAAAGCTTCCCTGCCTTATTTTAAAGACGGCGGCTTAAGGAAAACTTATCACTTAGCCGATGGGGCGCCTGGATGGACTCAATACTCCTATGACGCGATCGGCAGGATAACTTCAATTATTAAGCCCGATTCAGGCACGATCAATAATTCCTATGACGGCTGGAACACGGCCATAACCGATGAAAACGGTCATCAAAAAACCTTCATAAAGGACGCTTACGGTTTATTGTCGCAAGTGAAGGAAAAAAACGGTTCAGAAGAATATTCTACCACATATAAATATGATTGCCTTGATGACCTTGTTCAGATCACCGACCATCCTGGAAATAAATTTGAATTTTCATATGATACCTTAAGGCGCAGGACAAAGATGGTTGACCCCGATTTGGGTACGTGGAATTATGATTATGATAATAACGGTAATCTCGTGAAATTTGTCGATGGCTCCGGACAGGTCGTTAATTTTACTTATGACGCGCTTAACCGGATGATAACCAAGGATTATTCCGGTCAGCCGGGAATAGAAGTTACGTATAGTTATGACGAAGCCTCTTCTACAAACGGCATAGGCAGGCGCACCGGTATGAAAGACCTTTCAGGCAGCAGCCAGTGGCAATATGATTTAGAGGGTAGGGTTACGGAATTAGACAAGACTGTCGGGGCCGATAATCCTTACGTCGTGCAGTGGAGTTACGATGCGATGAACAGGATCAAGTCCATTATTTTTCCCAACTTAAAAGAAGTAAAATTTACTTATAACAATGCCGGATTGCCTGAATCTATCGATAACTTTGTGCTAAGCGCGGATTATAATGCTTCAACGCAGCCGGCCGCGGTTACTTTTTCAAACAATTTTGTTACCAGGTATGGCTATTACCCTGAAAATCAAAGGCTAAAATCGATTTTAACCGGATCTCTGCAGGATTTAACTTACGCCTACGATAAGGTTGGCAATATAGTTAAGATTACGGATGCGGCGCATTCTTATACCAAGGATTATGCTTATGACGGCCTGGACAGGTTGGTCTCGGGGGATGGGAATACTTATGAATATAACGCCATCGGAAATATTATGAAGGCAAACGGCGCGGGGCAGAGTTATCACGCTTCAAAAATCCACGCTCTAACTAATGACGGTAAAAACAGCTACGCCTATGATACTTGCGGCAATATGACGTCCGGCGCCGGCAGGTCAATTGCATATGACCCTGAAAACAGGCCGGTCAGTATCACCAAAGATGGCAGCAAAACTGAGTTCATCTATGATGGTGATGGTAAAAGAGTGAAAAAAACCGTTACCAACAGCTCGCTGGTTACCTCTACGGTCTATATTGAAGACTTGTACGAAAAAGAAACTAATAATTAAAAAGCAGGAGAACATTTTTTTGCGACTTGATATGCCAGAAATATAACTGCGCAAAAATAAAACTTGACAATTAAAAGAATATAGTGTAACTTTTAGACAGTAGATTTTAATTAGCAGTCGCAGTAACCTCGGTCTGAACAATAGATCAGAGCAAAACTGGGCTGGTTTTCCGAATCAACTTTCGGAAGGCCAGCCTTTTTTGTTTGCCATGAATGACCTCAAGTCGAATCCTCAATTAGAAAACGGATATACCAGAATAGCTAACGAGCTATTTGAGGCCATAATCGAATATCCCTTTACCTGCGCGGAATTAAGAATCATTCTGTTAGTCATCAGGAGGACTTACGGCTGGAAAACAAGCAAATCTTTTATAAGCTATGGTTCAGTAGCTAGAAAATTAAGAATAGATATTCGTTACATTAAAAGAAGGATTAATAAGCTGATTTTAGATAATGTGTTGTTTAAAGACAAGACAGGATGGGAAAATAGGATCGGTTTAAACAAAGAATACACGTCATGGCAGTTGTGGAAAACTTCACATGTAAGAGACTCCAGACCACTGGGTAGTGGTCAGCAGACCACCGGAAAATAGTGGCCTGTAGACCACCTGCCATAATACAAAGAAACATTATAAAGAAACAGTAGTAGTAAATAAAGGCTGTGGATACTGTGGATAAGTCATTTAATTCTTTTCGGCGAAGAGTCAGGAAAAGAATGATTTGTAATTTTAACGCTAAAAGATTACTTGATGTTAATTAAGAAATTAATAAAAAAATAAATACCCTATGGAAAAAAGATATTTATCGCCAAAAGAATTATCAGCTTACACTGGTCTAAGTGTTTTTACAATTTATTTATGGATCCGTCAGAGAAAGGTCCCTTTTATTAAAAAAAGCAGGCTAGTTAGGTTCGACAAAGAAAAAATAGATGCTTGGTTTAGAGAGGATGAAATTAAAAGCATTGACAGTTATTAATAATTAAGAATTAAAAGCCTTGACATATAATATAGCGTATGCTATATTCATAACCATGGAAAAAATTGATACAAGAGTTATCCGCGAAAAACTAAAATTAACCCAAGAAGAATTTGCCGAAAAAATAGGAGTTGCTTTCTGTACGGTTAATAGATGGGAAAGAGGGCATTCTAGGCCCTCCAAATTAGCCTTAAAAGAAATAACTAAATTGCTTGAAATTTATAATAAAAATAAAAATGGAAAATAGCTATGCCGGTATACGAATATAAAGGTAAAAAAGGAACAACCTATTATATTGTTTATTCTGTTAATGGCAGAAGGAAGACCGAAACTATCGGCAAAGATAAGAAATTGGCCGAGAAGGTTTTGCACAAAAGATTAACCGAAATTGCCGAGAATAGATATCTTGATGTTAAAAAAGAAGAAAAGATAAAGTTCGAAGATTTCGCTGATCAGTATTTGGAGTTTCATTGTAAACCGAATAATAAAACTTGGAAAACATCTGATGAGAAGAAGATAAATAACTTGAAAAAATATTTTTCTGGGAAACATTTGCACGAAATAACCCCTTTAGATATCGAGAAGTATAAATCGGAAAGAATCAAAAGGGTTCAAAAAAATAAAAGCATAGCTCCTGCAACGATAAATAGGGATTTGGCTTGTTTGAAATCTCTATTTAACCGTGCGATTGAATGGAAAATGGCGCAAGATAATCCTGTCAAACAGGTAAAATTATTCAGGGAAAATAATCAACGTCTACGTTATCTTGAAAAAGAAGAAATCGAGACGTTATTAGCCAATTGTCATAATTACCTGAAGCCGATCGTAATAGTCGCTCTCAACACAGGTATGCGCAAAAGCGAAATACTAAAACTAAAATGGCATGATTTTGATTTTAGGCGGGATATAATTTATCTTCATGATACAAAGAATGGCGAAAAAAGAGAAGTACCCATGAATTCGGAAGTCAGGACTACCTTAATTAAGGTGAGAAAGCACCCTCAAAGTCCTTATATTTTTTGCAATACAACTGGTGAGCCGTTCGGAGATATCAAGAAAAGCTTCTTGACCGCCTTGACAAATTCTGGTATTATAAATTTTCATTTTCACGACTTGCGGCATACCTTTGCATCGCAATTGGTAATGTGCGGAGTTGATCTAAATACGGTGCGGGAATTACTTGGGCATAAATCAATACAGATGACGCTAAGATATAGTCACTTATCTCCGGATCATAAGAAGCGCGCAGTTGATATTTTAGGGCAAAACTTACAAAAATCTACGCCTAAATATGCAGGAAATATGCAGGAAATGGTAAATCCTGAAAATAACTTAAATTTGAGTTTATCAGAAGTTATTGAAAGTAGAGAGGTTGGATATTCGGGGCCCATAGCTCAGTCGGTCAGAGCAGGTGACTCATAATCACTTGGTCCGGGGTTCGAGTCCCTGTGGGCCCAAATAAAATAACGCGTCGCCCGGACCAAAAAGGGGTGCGGGGAAAAACTTTCCCCGCGGGTTCGGGGTAACAGCGAGGCCGAAGTTTCGGCCGAGCGCCATAGGGGCAGAGCCCCTTTGGCAAGCGACGCAGGAGCGACTGGTCGGGGGTTCGAGTCCCTGTGGGCCCAGGTGTCGGGCGCATAGCTCAGCTGGTTAGAGCGCTACATTCACATTGTAGAGGTCATAGGTTCAAGTCCTATTGCGCCCATTTGATAATACTGGTAGTGAGGGTTAGAGCCCTGCTACGCTCCAAAGAAATGGTATAAAAAATTCCGTTGGAGCTTCGCAGGGTCCTCCGAAGCCCGTAATTATCATTTTTCTTATCGTTCCAGGGCGAAGGAGGACGCTACATTCACATTGTAGAGGTCAGAGGTCCAAGTCCTCTAATGCCCATTTTTCTAGAAGGAGTTATATTTGGAAACTATCGATTTGAAATCACAGTTAACCAGCCTGATAGGTCTTCAGGCAATAGACAGCGAGATCTATGTCTTAAAAGCCGAAAAGTACGCTTTACCGCAGGAGATCCAAGCCATAGACGCGGCTTTTGAGGAAAAGAAGCAGAGCCTGGCAGCGCTGGAAAAGAAATTGCTGGACGCGCAAAAACAAAGAAAAGAAAAAGAACTGGAATTAGGCACCAAAGAAGAAGCCAACAAAAAACTGCAGAGCCAGCTTTATTCGCTCAAGACCAACAATGAATACCAGACAATGCTCAAACAGATCCAGGACGGCAAGGCCGACGCCTCGGTTATAGAAGACAAGATCCTCGGGCTTTTTGAGGAAGGCGATAAGATCAAGGCGGAGACGGAAGCGGAAAAGGCCAGGCTCAAAGAAGAAGAAAAAGTATTTGCCGGGCAGAAGAATAAAATAGAAGCCAGGATAAAAGAGATAGATGAACGCTTGAGTGTTCTTGAGGCGCAGAGGAACCAGGCTAGCGTCGGCATTAGTCCCAAGATATTGTTCCAGTATGAAAAGATCCTCTCCAGCCGCGACGGCCTGGCTATCGCGGTTGTTAAAGATGATTCCTGTAAGGGTTGTAATATGCACGTTCCGCCGCAGACAATCAACCTGATAAAGATGTATGAACACATTATTACCTGCGAGGTCTGTAACCGGATATTGTATGTCGACAGCCAGGCTTGAGGCTTATATTGACGGGGCCTCCAGCGGCAACCCGGGCCCGGCAGGCGTGGGCGTAGTGATCTGTTCCGACGGCCGCGTCATCAAAAATATTTCCGAATATATCGGCCGGGCGACCAATAATATTGCCGAATACACCGCTTTGATCTATGCTCTGCAGGAGGCCTTGATCTTAAAGGCCGGCTCAATTGCGATCAGCACTGACAGCGAACTTCTTTATCGCCAGATAAAAAAAATCTATAAAGTCCGAAATCCGGATATTTCCGTTTTGTATAATCAGGCCCTGCATTTGATGTCGGCCATCGGGGAAGTTTCGATCAGGCACATTCCGCGCGAACAGAACATCGGCGCCGATAAGTTGGCAACCAGGGCTGTAAAGGAAGCAAAGGCTAGAAAGTAGGGACAGGTTTGAAACCTGTCCCTACAGAAAGTTACGGGACAGGCAGAAGGCAGCTGCTTCGACGTATCGTCGGAGAGGAAAGTCCGGGCTCCAGAGGACAGCGTAATGGGTAACGCCCATCGTTGTGGTGCTTGCACTGCAATAGGATCCATCCCGACGTTCCGACCGAACGAAAGTGAGCGTCGGAAGTCGGGATCCCGACACCGAGCGAAAGCGAGGTCGTCGGGAGAGCCACAGAGACGAGTCCTTGATTCGGTACTTCCTCGAGCGGGGGTAAAACCCCGAGCGAGCGACGCGAGTCGAGGGGTGAAACGCGGCAATCTCTACGCGGAGCAAGGTCCAATAGTCCCGGCCATCCTACCCTAAAGGTAGGGATAAAAGTGGTCCACTTTAAATCCTTGGAAACAAGGATGGACGGGAGGGTCGACTGCTAGAGCCCCTGTAGTAATACAGGGGTCGAGAGAAATGGCTGCTTTAGGTAGCGGTTATTCGCAACCGAGACAGAACCCGGCTTATTCTGCCTGTTCCTGTATTAATTGTAATAATGTTTGGTAGGGACAGGTTTGAAACCTGTCCCTACATAACCTGTATCGCAATCACACGGAGGAACTATGTCAGGCCATTCTAAATGGAAGACGAATAAAGGCAAAAAAATGGTGGCGGATGCCAAAAGAGGAGCCACCTTCACAAGATTGATCAAGGAGTTAGTTATCATCGCCCGCGAAGGCGGCGGTAATCCGGATACTAATCCAAAACTGCGCGCGGTCATTGCCAAGGCGCGTGAAGCGAATATGCCTTCGGATAACGTTAAAATGGCGATCAAGCGTGGAACAGGAGAGATCCCCGGTATAATTTACGAGGAAGCCATGTTTGAGGCCTATGGCACCGGAGGGGTTGCCATCCTTATTGAGACTCTGACCGACAATAAAAACCGCACTACCGCGGAAATCCGCAATATCATGTCCAAAAAAGGCGGGAATATGGCCGGGGCTGGTTCGGTAAGCTGGATGTTTAACAAAAAAGGTTATTTTCTCATTGAAAAAAGTCAGGCCAAAGAGGATGAATTGATGACCATCGCCCTGGACGCCGGCGCCGAAGATTTTAAATCCGATGAAAAAAATTACGAGATCTTCACCGCTCCCGCGGATTTTGACAAAGTAAAACAGGCCATTGACGGCAAGGGTATCAAGTGCCTGGACGCGGAGTTGACCATGGTGCCGTCTTCTACGATTAAGCTCGCCGGTAACGAAGCCAAACAGCTTTTGAGCATGATCGAGGCATTGGAAGAGCACGATGACGTCGAGCAGGTCTATGCCAACTTTGACATACCCGACGAAATAATGGACCAAATAGCAGCCGAGTCTGACTCGGAATAAAAAATGGTCATACTTGGAATAGACCCGGCGCTGGTGATCACCGGCTACGGAGCCATCCAGGTGCGCAATAACGCGATAACATTGGTGGAGGCCGGGATCATCAAGACTTCCGCCGATGAGGCAGTTGAGCAGCGGCTGGATAAGATATACCGTGGTATAAGCAAATTGATCATTGATACAAAGCCGGCTTGTCTGGTGTTGGAAAAGATCTACAGCCATTACCGGCACCCGGTTACTTCGTATATTTTGGGCCAGGCCCGCGGAGTAATATGCCTGGCAAGTGCCAGAGAAAAAGTTCCGTTGATAGAATACGGGGCGACCAGAGTCAAGAAGGCGATCGTCGGCAATGGGCTTGCCTCTAAGGCCCAGGTCCAGCGGATGGTGGCAGGATTGCTTGGGCTTGAGCAGTTACCCCGTTATAACGACGTGACCGACGCATTGGCTCTGGCCATTGCCCACAGCTATATTATGAAAGCGACACGCTTCGAAAACCGTCATTGCGAGCGACCGAAGGGAGCGAAGCAATCTCAAAAACATGATTGCTTCGTCGGCCTGCGGCCTCCTCGCAATGACTTATCCGTATGATCTCACGCATTTGCGGAAAAATCGTGGACAGGGGCGACAATCACCTTGGCCTTGACTTAAACGGTATGTGTTACGAGGTGCTTATCCCCACGACCGTGATGCAGCGCGTGGATGAGAGCATAGGCCAGGATGGCTCAATCAGCCTGATCACTTTTCATTACCACCAGGTTGATCAGACCAAGAGTATTCCGGTGCTTATCGGTTTCTTAAATAAAATTGAAAAGGATTTCTTTGAAATATTCATCACTGTTTCCGGCATAGGGCCGCGCGCCGCGCTCAAGGCCCTGAATAAGCCGATATCGCTGATCGCCCAGGCCATAGACGAGGCGGATACCGCGTTTTTGCGTTCGCTTCCCGGCATAGGAGAACAGCGCGCCAAAGAGATCGTAGCAAAGCTGCAGAACAAGGTGGGTAAATTCGGCTTGATCCAGGACCGCAAGATTTCAGGCACTCCGGTTGAATTCAAAGATATCGTTGATGAAGCCCTGGCTGTTCTGACGCAGTTGGAATACAAAAAGGCCGAGGCGATGAACATGATTAAGAAGGCGTTGGACTTGAACCCAAAAATTGAAACCACGGAAGGATTACTAAACGCAGTCTATAAGCAAAGGAAGATAAGATGAACATACCGCAGGATAATGCCAGATCGGTGATCGAGGCGCTTCTTTTTGCCAGCGAAAAGCCGCTGACCTTAGAGCAGATCAAGAAAGTGCTGGATGGTATCGATACCACGCAGATCCGCGCCATACTTGAAGAATTAGGCAGAGATTATGAGCAATCCGGCCGCGGCATCCGCCTGGCTGAGATCGCCGGCGGTTTTCAGATCGCGACCTTTGCCGGATATTCACCGTTTTTAAAAAAATTATTCAAAGAGCGCAACGCGCAGAGTTTATCAAAGCCAGCACTCGAGACCCTGGCGATCATCGCCTACAAACAGCCGCTGACCAAGCTGGAAGTCGAACTGCTAAGGAACGTCAATGTCGACGGTGTGATTAAGAGCCTGCTTGAAAAAAATCTTATACGTATCTCCGGAAGAAAAAAGGTCGCGGGAAGGCCGTTCGTCTACGGCACGACAAGGCAGTTTATGGAATATTTCGGTTTGAAATCGCTGGAAGATCTGCCGAAGATGGAAGAGTTCGGAACACTCGCTAAGAAGAACGATATAGAG
>JAUYEC010000086.1 GCA_030691585.1 Candidatus Omnitrophota bacterium | reverse complement strand
GTCCGATATACTGCAAGGATTGTTATTCAAAGCGTAAGAACGAAGGTCGTTAAAAGAAGAGATTTTATTAATTCTTTCCTTCTAGCAGATCCGCAATGGTAGTGGTAGCGTTTTAGATTGTTCGGGGACAGGTTCTCGCTATAATTTTAGACATATCTCTCCAGGTAAACAAGAGAGGTTTTTCCTTGTAAAGTTTGAAAGGGCCCCTGAATTTCCCGTAATATTTTATCACTGTTGACTAATAAAAAAATTATGTTATTATAATAACGTAGTAAAAAGATTAGAAGTCTTAGGCCGCAAGGATTAGGAAAACTAACTTTGCGTTTTTTTATCGCTGTCATTGTTTGCCGGTTAGGAATCCAAACGTCCACCAGGTAAAGATGATACGGATTTCTAACGCACGTTACTAAATTCTGTGAAAAGGAGGTAGCAAACAATGACAAAAGGAATAGTAAAATGGTTCAATGATCAAAAGGGTTATGGATTTGTCACCCCTGAAAACGGAAAGGATGTTTTTGTACATCATTCCGCGATTAAGGGTGATGGTTACAAGTCTTTAGCTGAAGGCCAGCAGGTCGAGTTCGACATCGAACAAGGCCCTAAAGGCGAACAGGCGACCAACGTGGTCAAGTTATAACCTTAAAAACTGAATAGGGCCCGGCATTATTAGTGCCGAGCCCTATTTTTTTCACCTGTCCGGAAGCTAAAGGATGAATACAGGCAAAATTAAAAAGTTAGTCAGTAAGAGAAGGTTCGGTTTTATCAGCGATACTGACGGGCGGGATGGGGGCAGGTAGGCTACTAAGGTATCGGAAAATTAGTTACGAGTTGTGAGTTTGTAAGGGGTAAAAAGGGAGGAATTAAAATGAATAGCTGCATGAGATGCGGAGAGAAATTATCACATAATTATTTGGTAGCAATATTTACGATTATAAATGAAGAAAGAAAAAGAGTAATAGTATGTTTAAAATGTAAAGAAATTTTAAATAAAAAGGGAAAATAAAACCAAGGATATTTATTAATCTTTGAGCGGCTTTTTTTCTATCGTAAATAAGGGGCGCGTATGAATAAGGAATTCAAGGATCTGTTAATCGGCGGGCTGCACATTGAAATCCCGATCATCCAAGGCGGGATGGGGGTGCGTGTGTCGGCATCTTCGTTGGCTTCGGCGGTATCCAATGAAGGCGGCTTAGGAGTGATCGCGGCGGCGGGCCTGGGCGAGGAGGGCGCGGAGGGAGAGAATTTCGGGACCCGCTCCTGCGTGGCCTTAGGGGATATCATCCGGGAAACCCGTGCCAAGACGAAAAAGCCTTTCGGCGTGAACTTGATGTGCGCCTTGACTGATTACGAAGCGATGGTCGATGTGGCGCAGAAAGAGTCTGTGGATGTGATCATTTCCGGCGCCGGATTGCCGTTGAAGCTGCCGTCGCTGATGAAAAATTCGGTAACCAAGCTTATTCCTATCGTTTCCTCGGGCCGGGCGGCGAAGCTTATCTGTAGCACCTGGCAGAGGAGGTATAAGCGTCTGCCGGATGCCATCATCGTGGAAGGACCTTTGGCCGGGGGGCATTTAGGGTACAGCCGGGAAGAGCTCAAGGACCCGGCGCATTTCAATTTGGATGATATTCTTAAGGATGTGCTGGCGGTGGCGGCTGAATTTGCGGCTGCAGGAACGAGCATCCCGATGATTGCCGCCGGCGGCATATTCGACGGCAAGGATATCGCCCGGGTGATCAGGCTGGGCGCCAGCGGCGTACAGATGGCGACCCGTTTCGTCTGCACCAATGAGTGCGATGCCTCCCCTAAGTACAAGGATTTATATCTTTCCTGCGCGCCCGACGATATCGTGGTCATTAACAGCCCGGTGGGAATGCCCGGCAGGGTGATCCGCAATGAGTTCGTCAAGAAGATCTCGACGGGTGAGCGTATTGATTTCGACTGCGCCTATCAGTGCCTGGTTACCTGCGATCCCCGCAAAGTCAACTACTGCATCGCCAAAGCGCTTATCAATGCCTACCGCGGAGATATGGACAAAGGCTTTGCCATGTGCGGCAGCAATGCGCACCGCATCAAGAAGATCGTCCCGGTGAAGGAGTTGATCGCTGAGCTTTCCGGAGACGCCCGCCGCTACCTGCGCGAAGGATAATCAGACGGCAGATAAAAATAATAAATAAAGAATTTTGCTTCTGTCCGCTAGTAAGAAGAAGACATTCTGTTACCATTCTATTTACAAATACTTACGTAATTCCGAGACAAAAATTATTGGACATGCCTCGGCGCGTCCCGCCTTTGGGCGGGACTTGCTCGGCATAGTACTGAGCGAAGTCGAATGTGTTCACTTGCTCAGGATTTCGCTAGATAAAAGCTTAGGTGCTCAAATTACGCAAGGAAAAGACTTCTCTAATCTTCGGATTTCCTCGATAACCGCTACATTCAGCCTTATAATACATCACTGTAAATAGAGAGAGGTTTCCCTTCGGCTGATATGAGAGCGACCCAATTTTTTAAGAATATTCTTTTTATTAGGGTTTTTAGGTTTATAATAATTTAGAAAAATAGTTATTATTTAGATAAGTGGTCTGGGAGTGCGAAAGTATTTCCGGAGGTAGTTTTTGGATGGTCGGGCCGCTATCTGATGAAAAATCAGATGGTTTTATTATTTATGACTATTATATGGAATAAAAAAGGTAGTAGCCGGAAATAAACACTATGGCCAATAATATCAAGAAGATAGCTTTTATAGGTAATTATCTCCCTAGGCGTTGCGGCATTGCGACTTTTACCACGGATCTCTGCGAGACGTTCGCGGC
>JAUYEC010000200.1 GCA_030691585.1 Candidatus Omnitrophota bacterium | reverse complement strand
GACCGTGTGGTAATCAAGCCGTTGGAAGCGGAAAACAAGACCAAAGGCGGGATCTTACTGCCGGATACGGCAAAGGAAAAACCGCAAGAGGGTAAGGTTATAGCTGTTGGAAAGGGTAAGACGCTGGATAACGGCTCTGTCAGCGCTCCGGAAGTAAAGGCCGGAGATAAGGTGCTCTACGGCAAATATTCCGGCAATGAAATTACCACCAAGGAAGGCGAAGAGCTTTTGATCATGCGCGAAGACGATATTTTGGCGATTATTAAATAGGTGAAGAAGTGTAGGGGCGGGTTTGAAACCCGCCCCTACAGGAAATTCGTATAATAAAAGGAGAAAAAGTTATGGCTAAGCAACTTTTATACGGTGATGAGGCACGCCGGAAGATCCTAAGCGGAGTAGCGCAGTTAGCCGCGGCGGTCAAGGTGACCTTGGGGCCAAAGGGCCGCAATGTGGTCATCGACAAAAAATTCGGCTCACCGACTATCACCAAGGACGGAGTTACCGTAGCAAAGGAAATCGACCTCGAAGACGCCTATGAAAATATGGGCGCGCAGATGGTCAAAGAAGTAGCGGAAAAGACCTCGGACATTGCCGGTGACGGCACCACCACCGCGACGATCCTGGCGGAAGCCATCTATCGCGAAGGTTTGAAGAACGTCACTGCCGGAGCAAATCCGATGGCCTTAAAGCGAGGCATTGAGAAAGCAGTGGAAAAGATCGTGGAAGAATTGGGTAGGCTTTCTACTCCTATTAAGGATAAGAAAGAGATCGCCCAGGTCGCCACAATTGCGGCAAATTCCGATACCGCCATTGGCCAGCTTATCGCTGAAGCAATGGATAAGGTCGGCAAAGACGGCGTTATCACGGTAGAAGAGGCAAAGTCTACCGCGACCACGCTGGACGTAGTGGAAGGCATGCAGTTTGACCAGGGATATCTTTCTCCGTATTTTGTTACTGACGCCGAGAGGATGGAAGTGATGCTGGAGGATCCCTATATTTTGATCTATGAGAAAAAAATCTCTTCCATAAAGGATATATTGCCTTTACTGGAAAAAATTGCCCGTGCCGCAAAGCCTCTTTTGATCATCGCCGAAGAAGTAGAGGGCGAGGCATTAGCGACTTTAGTGGTCAACAAGATCCGCGGTACATTCGTGGCTTGCGCTGTAAAGGCGCCCGGCTACGGTGACAGGCGTAAGGCGATGCTTGAAGATATCGCTATTCTCACCGGCGGCAAAGCCATTACCGAGGACCTTGGGTTAAAGTTGGAAAATATCGATATTGAGGACCTTGGCCGCGCCAAAAAGGTCAAGATCGACAAGGAAAATACCACTATTGTCGAAGGCGCGGGCAAAAACACGGCCATCAATGCCCGTATTGCCCAGCTTAAAAGACAGGTTGAAGACACTGATTCCGATTACGACAAAGAAAAACTGCAGGAACGCCTGGCAAAATTAGCCGGCGGTGTGGCAGTGATCAATGTCGGTGCGGCTACGGAAACAGAAATGAAAGAAAAGAAAGCCAGAGTAGAAGATGCGTTGCATGCGACTCGCGCGGCTTCCCAGGAAGGTATTGTTCCGGGCGGCGGCGTGGCGCTGATCAGGGCATTGGCTGCGCTGGAAAAACATAAATACGAGGGCGACGAAAAAATCGGTGTTGCCATCGTCAAACGCGCCATTGAGGAACCTTTGAGGATGATCGCGGCTAATGCCGGGCTTGAGGGTTCTGTTGTGGTGCAGCGTATTAAACAGGAAAAGACCAACGTCGGCTACGACGTCAACCAGGATGCTTACGTGGATATGATCGAGGCTGGGGTAATTGACCCGACCAAGGTTACCCGTTCTGCGCTGCAGAACGCCGCAAGCATCGCGGCACTGTTGTTGACCACCGAGGCCATTATCGCGGACAAACCGGAGAAAGAGGACAAGATGCCGGCTATGCCAGGGGGCGGTATGGGCGGTATGGGCGGTATGGGCGGAGGGATGTATTAAACCCGTCGTCCGTTTACCCCGAGCGACCTGTGGTGAGTGAAGTCGAACCAAGTCGAGGGGTCGTTCGTAGTCCGTAGTTCGTAAAAAAAGGAGCGGTTCCTAAAAAGAACCGCCCCTTTTTTTGTAATAAATTTGTTGTATAACGCAATAGAAAAGTTATAATTACATAAGGTGCGCTTGGCTATTGGAGCATTATAATGAAAAGCAAAGTATATTTTATAGCCGTAAAGAATTCCGAGACGCTCAATTGTATAAATACGAAGATTGAAAGGCTGCTTGAAGAAAGCCGCCTTTTTGATTTTATCTATAAGGATAGCCAAGTTGTCGTAAAAATACATTTCGGTGAGGAGGGCAATACCGGTTTTATTGACCCGCGGCACGCGCGCGTGATCTGCGAGGCGGTCACTGCTAAGGGTGGCGCGCCGTTTTTGTCCGATGCCAATACACTTTACCGTGGTAGGCGTTTAAACTCAGCGGATCATCTAAATCTGGCCCATGAGCACGGTTTTATAAAAGAGGCGGCCGGCGCGGAAATTATTATTCCGGATGATAATAAAAAAGAGAACGTGATTGAAGTTCCGGTCAATCATAAATTCATCAAGAATGCTTTACTTGCCCGTGTTTATATTGATGCCGATTGCCTTGTCGCGGTCAGTCATTTTAAGGGGCATATATTGACCGGCTTTGGCGGTGCGATCAAAAATGTCGGCATGGGCTGCGCTACAAGACAGGGCAAACTGGCACAGCATTGCGATGTCTCTCCTGTGGTCCATGTTGAAAACTGCATAGGCTGCGGTGAATGCGCCAAGGTCTGTCCGACGGGTGCGATTAATATTGTCAACGGCAAATCTGTGATCGATAAGCCCAAATGTATCGGCTGCGCCAGCTGCATGGCAGCGTGCCCTACGATGGCGATGTTCATAGATTTTGCTTCCGGTGATAAGACGCAGGAAAAGATGGCGGAATACGCCCTGGCAGTGCTCAAGGGTAAATTAAACAAATCCGGATTTTTGAATTTCGCGCTCAAGATCAATAAAGAATGTGATTGTTGGGGGATGGAGAATCCGCGTATTGCACCGGATGTGGGGCTATTTGCATCGCTGGACCCGGTGGCTATTGATAAGGCAAGTTTTGACTTGGTGAACAGGGCTTGCGGCAAGGATATATTTAAAGCCACGCATCCGGACCAGGATGGTATAAAACAATTACGTTATGCCCAGGAGATAGGGCTAGGCAGCCTTGATTACGAGTTGGTAGAATTATAGGAGTTTTAGAAGCGCCCCGGGGATTATGGGGATTGCGGGGTGTCGCACTGCGCTTCTAACATCTCGCCGTTGTTTTCCAGCGTAAAAATTTTGGTTCCGGTGGTCCCGCAATTTTCGGGCTTGGCGGCGATCTGGTATCCGTCGGGCTTGAAGTTTATAGTGTAAGCGTATCCGCGGATGACTTTATTGTTATAGTAATCCGCTATATACGGAGGGTTGGCTTGCATCAGTTGGTTTTCATCCGCAGGATAAAGTCCGTTGCTGTCAGCTTTGTAGGTTTCAATCGCAGTAGAGATAGTTCTTACTGTAGCCTGCGCGCTGGACATATTTGCAGCCAGCCTTGCCCTGAGCAGATTAGGAATGGCAATGGCGGCTAAGAGCCCTATAATGAAAAAGACGATGATTGAAACGGTCAGCCCTATCGCGAAAGCGATCAGGCAGCCGGGTTTGCAATTAACAGCGAGTTTTCCTTCCCGGATCTTTTCGGCCGTGCCATAAGCGTCAAATATACCGATGACCCAGGGGACGACGAGCCAGGCGGTAAAAAATATCAACAGCCCTTTTCCTACCTGCCCGTTATAAATTTGTCCCATTCCCGGAATAATAAAACTTAAAGTAGCCGCTATCGCCGGCGATCGTTCTTCTTTAACCAGTTGGCCGGCCTTAAGGGCCAGGCAGTCTTTGCAGTACATCTCACCCTTGATCTCTACCATGCAGTCAGGGCAAATACTTTTTCCGCAATGATTACAGGCGCCCGAGGCGTCTTTTTCAATATGATTTACGCATTTCATAATGCGGTCTCCTTTTTAAAAAGGTTGTAATGGGGGTCCATGGAAGAGAGGAATTTAATGCTGAATGTCCGTAAGAATACGGCAAAAGGCAGATACGAGCATATGAAGCAATATAATAAAAAGGCCCCCGCCGGCACCAGCGCGAGTATTAAAATTATTACGTAGAAGATCTTTAGGGCGCCGCTAAGAATGCCGTATATAAACGTCAGGGCAAGGCCCGCCGGTATCAATACCAGGGCCATCCCGAAGAGCGCAGCCATACATAGTACCATATAGATCAATAAAGCCAGGATTGATACGCCTATTTTGATAAAAATATAAACGATTATATCTTGTTTGTGCTGATTAACAAACGCGAATATTTTTTCCCAGGCCGGCATTACATTGATATTATCTTTGAACATGGCAACCAGAACAAAATCACGCGTTAAAATGCTGATGGCCGCGGATATTATCAGAAGGGATAAAAACAACAGGCCGAAAAAGATGCCCGTGACAATGATATTCAGGATCGGGGGGCCATTGGGGTTATGGGTAATTGCGGGTTGGCTAAAATACAAAAAAGCTATTAAGGCGAGCACGCCAAATGTAAAAATATTGATTCCGCTCATGGCGATATTGAAACAGAAAAACGAATTTCCCTGCGCCTTATATTTGACAAAAGGTAACTTTATAGAGGCGTCATTTCCCGCCACGTTATCCAGAAAAACGAAAGAAAACCGCGAATATAGCCAGAGCAGCAAGACCGCCAGGCAAAGGATCAAACAAACAACGGCTGTTACGATCAAGATAATAAGCGCCGGGTTCACTTTTTCTTTTTCGGTTTTTTGAGCGGGTTGGCCGGGGGCTGTGGTAGCGGCCGCGCTTATGCCTTGGGTGGCGTCAACCGCGGGGGTTTGTTGTGTGCTTACGGCTTGAGTTTTCTTTCCTTTCAGAAAATCAGAGGGGAGATCCAGATTCAGGCGGCTGTTGGTTGTAATGTAACCTGCCATAAAAGCGGCAAATCCCATGATCAGCCATTTTTTAACCTTAAACGGCCGGAAACTTACCGTCGCCGCCCACTCCATAGAGGCATGAATTAATTGGGCATAATCACGCATGGCTTCATTATAATACAGCTCATGAAAAAAACAATATAAAATTGGGGCAACCATCTATACTATGGGGACAGGCATTTTTTTTTAAAAGAAAAAAATGCCTGTCCCCAATATGTAAGTATCGATTGACAGGCCATTCGACAGGGGTAAAATAGCATAATCAGGAGGGCATATGTTAGATGAGCAAGATCCACAAAAAAAGGTAAAACTGGAGAAAGCCGCGTTTGCCGCGGGTTGTTTCTGGGGCGTAGAGGAGATATTTACACAGGTAAAAGGAGTTGTAAGAACTACATCCGGATACGCAGGCGGAACACTCGGAAACCCCAGCTATAAGGATGTCTGTTCGGGTAATTCAGGATATGCCGAGACTGTAGAAGTGGAATTTGATCCGGCAGCAGTCTCTTACGAAAAATTACTCGATATTTTTTGGGATATTCACGATCCGACAACTCCGAACAGACAAGGGCCGGATATCGGCAGCCAGTATCGCTCGGTGATCTTTTATTATACGCCGCAGCAGGAAGAAGCGGCGCTGGCGTCCAAGAGCAATGTTGCGCAATCCGGAAAGTACGGAAATCCAATCAGCACCGAGATCGTTGCGGCAAAAGAATTTTATAAAGCAGAAGAATATCACCAGCGTTATTGCCAAAAACATGGCATGAAGGCGACTTGTCACATACCACTCAAGTAACCCGGTAACTCGCAACTTGTTCCCAACAGTTTATATGGAGGAATGAAAGATGGCGATGTTTTCTTTTAATATTGTCTCGGAAGTCGATCTTCAGGAAATGGATAACGCTGTAAATCAGGCGGCAAAAGAACTGTCCCAGCGCTATGATTTCAAGGACAGCAAGGCCTCGATTGCTTTTGACCGGAAAGAAAAGTTCCTTACTTTGATCGCGGATGATGATTTTAAACTGCGCGCCCTTACGGATATTCTGGCCACGCGCATGGCCAAAAGAGGCATATTCCTCAAAGCACTCAAATTCAACCCGCCTGAAAAAGCCTTTGAAGGTTATTTACGCCAGAAAGTGGACATCTGCATGGGCATTGATAAAGAAAAGGCCAAGGAATTGACCGGAATTATCAAAAATCTCGGCCTCAAGGTCCAGACACAGATCGAAGGCGAGAAGATCAAGGTCAGCTCGGCAAAGAAAGATGAGCTGCAGGCGGTGATCGTCCACTTAAAGGGCCTGAATTTTTCCCTGCCGCTTAGTTTTTGCAATTATCGCTGATACATCCGACATCCGGGGACGTTCCCCAAGGTGCCACCCTTGGCCGCAATAAGTACTTATGGATAAAGAAGTTACCTGAATCACTCGGGCCAAAGGGAAAACAAGTAATAATTAAGTAAAAAAGCATAAGGATTAAAATAGAGAGGAGGAAATATGGCACATTTTCTAATGAGATGGGCGATTAATGCGTTATCGATTTTTATTGTTGCCAACATTGTAAGAGGTATCGAGGTTCCTAGTATTCCTGTCGCGTTGGTGATTGCTCTGGTATTGGGGATCATTAATGCTTTCCTGAGGCCATTGATCATTTTGGTCACTTTGCCGATCAATATCCTTACGCTGGGAATATTCACGCTTTTTATTAATGGAGCCTTATTTTTACTTGTATCTAAGATCGTCAAGGGCTTTGTTATCACGGGTTTCTGGCCGGCCTTCTGGGGCTACATCCTTTTCAGTATTATCAGTTTCTTATTGAGCCTCTTGGTTGTTTCTGTTTAATCACTCCTGTTGTCTCCGGAATTGCAGGGGACAAGAGGAGAACGGTCGTAAGGATGTAAATATGGCGGAGGCTCTGGCCGGTTCGCTGGCTCTTCCACCTATTACGGCACAGGGCAATGCGCGCGCCTGGGCCTGCTTAGCTAGATTATTGAAGAAACACTAATAAGGTATACTGATGAAAAAAAAGTTAGGCTTTATCGGACTCATGTTGATAGTTTCAATGATCACCTCTTCGGCAGCGGCTGCAGGCAAACCTGGATCAGGCGCTAATCCGGCTGAAATATTTATGGATCTGCGCAGCCAGATCTTTAATATGTCCCCCGGCAGCGCGGGTATAACCGTTGAATCCGAGACCGAGCCATGGGGTATTGTTATGGATATAGGCCTTAAGAAATCCGCGGTGACATTGGTTTCGTTAAAGGATGGGACGGCAAGCCTGTATTTTAGCAGCGGGGGCGTAATTATCGGAGGCGGGGAGAATAAGAGTATCCATGATTTCGCAAGAGATTTCGTTATTTCTTCTGAAAATTTTATACCCTTGATGCAGAGGACGCTGAATTATCCGTTACCGGAGGCAGGCGTTGTAAATATTTACATTCTTACCGGGTCCGGGATCTTCTCAAGCGGGATGATAAGAGAAGAGGATCTAAGCAATGGCATGGACAAGTTTTCTAAATTATTTAATTCAGGGCAGGAAGTGATTTCCGCGTTGCGCCAACTTGATAGTAGAAAGTAGCAAACCTGGAATAAAGGGGACGTTCCCCGAGGTGCCACCCTTGGCCGCAATAAGTGCTTATCAATAAAGAAGTTCGGTAATGTCGCGCGTAATGAAGAAAACAGCCCTTCACTTATTAGTGATAATGGCTTTTGGTATTATCGCCTACGCAGGCTCATTCTCAAATGAGTTTCTCTACGACGACGAGTATTGCGTCCAAAGGAACCCCTACATAAAAGATCTTCGGCATATTAAGGAAATATTTACAAAAAATTTCGCGGCAGGGGCTTACAGGGTGGACAATTTTTACCGTCCGCTGCACCAACTCGCGTACTTAATTGTATATCAAATCTTCGGTTTAAATGTTTTTGGTTACCATCTTCTAAATTTCACGCTTCATCTGATTAATGCCTTCCTGCTCTATTTTTTTACCCTCACTTTATTTAAAAAAAGGGCCATGTCTTTTATCGCCTCTTTGCTGTTTCTAGTGCACCCGATCCATACCGAAGCAATCACTTATATAAGTAATACGGGTGACCCTTTGATAATGTTTTTTGGGCTGCTCACGTTAATTTTTTATTTAAAAACAGATAAAAACTTACTTTGGTATTTTCCTTCATTGGCTTGTTTTGTTGCGGCGCTCTTGTCGAAAGAAACAATAGTAATACTTCCATTTTTAATCGTTTTAGCGGATCTATACAGGGGCGAATTGAGCATCCGCAGATCAGCGAAATATATCCCGTTCTTTTTAGTGATGGGTTGCTATATTCTTGCCCGCTTAACCGTATTCAATTTTTCCAATAGCCTTAATTTATTTAAGATGGGCAACATTTATACGCAAAATTTGCATTACCGGATTTTTACTTTTTTCGCAAGCCTGCTTGAATATTATAAATTGTTATTATTTCCGGTTGGTTTTAAATTCGACCGCAGTATGACTGTTTTTGCTTCGTTTTTTTTACCTCAGGTAATGATTTCATTTGTTTTGTTCTTAGTATTTTTTTATTTTGCGTGCAGGGATTTTAAAAAGGATAAGATCATATTCCTGGGATTTATGTGGTTTTTTATTTCCCTTGCTCCGGTATCAGGAATAATCCCTGTTACCGGATTTACAATGGAACATTGGCTGTATTTCCCGTCCATAGGCTTTTTTATGGTGATTTCCTTTTTTTTGGCAAAATTAAAAACGAATATCAACATCCCTTTCCATAAAAACAGGGAGCTGTCTGTAAAGCTTTACATCCCGGTATTATTGGTTATCGCGGCCATATTTACCTATTTAACCATTCAGAGAAACAAGGACTGGAAGGAGCCGATAACTTTTTATAATAAAATAATAAAACATAATCCCGGGCTCGCCCGGGTGCGGCACAATTTAGCCATGGCATACGGCAATCTGGGCCTATTTGATATGGCGGAAAAACAATATAAAACAGCGATCTATCTGGAAGATAATTATGCCGAAACTCACTATAACCTGGCCTTGTTATATATAGAAAAGGACATGATCCCGGAAGCAGTTTCTGAATTAAATAAAGCCATTGCCATAAATGATAATTTTATTTACGCGCATATTACTTTAAAAGAAATATATGAAAAGTTTTCTATGACTGACGAGGCGCAGAGGGAATCTGATAAGATAAACGGAATCATCTCTAATTAGAGGTTATACTAGGTGTAATCCTTTCCCATGTATCGGTTGACAGGCTTTTTGGCAGCGGTAAAATGTCTTCATAAGGGGGTGCGTATGTATCGTGTTAATGTAACTAACGCGGGAGATTATTCTTTCAAGGTCAAAGCAAGGGAGTATGAATTTCTTGCCGATATGGAAGGGAAAAGAGGGATCACGCCTCCGGATACTTTACTGGCCGGCCTGGGCACTTGCGTGGGCGTATATCTGCGCAAATACGCGGAGGGCGCCAAATTATCCCTGCCGGAGTTTAGCGTGAGCGTGGAGGCGGAGTTTTCTAAAGAAGCGCCGGTGTGTTTCAGGAAAATAAACGTAAACGTGGATTTAAAGGGTGCGAAAATCGATGAGCGCAGGCTTCCGGCAATATTGGAATTCATAAAAAACTGTCCTGTGCATAATACTCTGAAGAATAGCCCTGAAGTGGAATTCAAGTTGGATTGGAAAGCGTCTGAGATTTAACGATTTTATCCGGATTTCGCAGGTTTGTTCGCAAAGGGTGGCACCTTGGGGAACGTCCCCCAAATTTACAGGAGGGTATATGCAAAGATTGGCGTTTATATTTGTTCTTGGCGGATTTTTATTACTGGGCGTTGTGCCGGGTGTCGCCCAAGAAGAAAATAACCAGGCTTCTTCGGCCCGCGCGCTCGACCCGGCCTCTGTATATGCCGAAAAGCTGGGGTATAAATACCAGATCACTAAGGACGGACAACGCATCGTCATCTTTCCGGACAGCAGTCAATGCAGCGCGGGGGATTTTTTAAATAACAAGTGCGGGCAAGAGTGGTCCTGTTGCGAGCAGCACGGCGGAAAACTGGAAAAAAGGACTGAAGACATGGGCGGAGGGATATCAGAATACGCAATCTGCACCTTTGCAGGCGGCTTTGAATGCGGTGAATACGATTATGCCGGCGGCAATTGCGCTCCGGGCGATTACAAGAAGTGGTCTCCGGATCCCGCCAGGCGGATAAAAGTTGATCGCTCTGCGTCCGATCAATTAAAATAAAGGGAATGTTTGAACAAATAATCAGGCACAAGTATTTTTTTCATATTGCAACAGTTGTCGTTATTTTGACCAGCGTTATGCTATTTATCATCTTCAGCGGGACTTCTAACTAGACCGGGAAGTGTCTGGTAAGGGGCAGGAGGTAATAATGGCTAAGGCAATAGTAATATATTATTCCCGGAGCGGAAATACCAGGAAGATGGCTGAGGCAGTAGCTGGGTCGCTTACAAAGGAAGGCGTAGAGACTGTGCTTAAGGATGTCTTAGATGTCTCGGCGGATGAATTACCGGGTTATCAGGCGATAGTCGTCGGCTCTCCCACCTATTACGGCACAATGAGCGCCGAGATAAAAAAACTTTTTGACGATTCGGTAAAATTCCACGGCAAGCTTGACGGCAAAATAGGCGCGGCGTTCTCTTCCAGTGCTAATTTGGCCGGCGGCAACGAGACTACGGTCCTGGATATCTTAAAAGCGATGCTCATCCACGGCATGATCATTCAGGGGGATCCGCAGGGTGACCATTACGGCCCGGCAGCCATCGGAGCACCGGATGAGCGTTCACTCAAGGAATGCGCACGCCTGGGCCTGCGATTAGCCAAATTATTGAAGAAACAGTAATAAAATGGAGGGTGGGAATATGGCGAAATACCTGATGTTGGGAAAGTATTCGGTGGACGCGGTGAGGGGTATACAGGCCGAGCGCACCAAGAAGGTCACGGAGTTGATCGAGAAAGATGGCGGCAAGGTTATTGCGATGTATGCCCTGATTGGGCGCTATGACCTGGCTTTTATCGTGGATATGCCCAGCAATGGCGCGTTGATGAAAGTATCCATCGCCGTTACCAAATTGACCGGCATAGGCTTCTCCAGTATGCCTGCGATGGCCGTCGAAGAGTTCGACAATCTCGCTGGGTAGGCGGAATTTTTTGCGGGTCATGCCACGGAGTATTTCTCGCGGGGCCGTTCATTAAGAAATTCAAACAGACGTCATTGCGAGGAGCGTAGCAACGAAGCAATCTCCGAGATCTAAGTTTTTGTAGGGGCGGGTTTCAAACCCGCCCCTACAGCAGATAGGCGGAAGGTTTTGTAGGGACAGCATAATATGCTGTCCCTTTTTTTGCCAAAAATGAGTTGTGTTTGTCCGATTTTAGGTGGATAATTATCAAGGACGCCGGCTCCAGAATGCCAGTTTACCGATTCGATTGGAAAGTGTCTAGAGATCCAACAGGAGGTGCTATGGTTTCAGCTATAATCTCTGTACTTTTTGGTGCTTTAAGTTTATTTACCAAGGCGCCGGTCGTTTTGCCGGTTTTGGGGTTAGCCTTGGGATTAAACTCCATTTTAAAAGAAAAGAAGAAAGAGAAGAAGAGGATGGGTGTTTTAGTTACCGCGTCGATAGGCGTATTTCTAAACGTTATTGTGGCGGTATTGGTGATTTTAGCAATCTTTTTAAGATCTCATTGAGGAGTCAAAATAGAACCGTCCCCATTATTGCAGCAAGTAACTCTTTGCGTGCACTTTTCAGCACGCAGTGGGTACAGTTTGCCGATTAGATTGGAAAGCGTCTGGGATTTCCGCAAGGGTGGCACCTTGGGGAACGTCCCCATTTTGCCATTTTGCATTTTGACATTTTGAAGTTTACCAGCGACGAAATAAAGGTTGACAATTCCCCGTTCATAGTGTAAAATTATAACATTCATTTCCTGGTTATCCTCATCAAACACACAAAATACTGTAACCCATTGATAAACAACAACTTATAGAGAGGGCAATATGGCAGAGTGGATAGGTATAGGCAGGCGGGCACGCAGGTGCTATGGCTTTGATGAGATTGCGCTTGTCCCGGGTTCCCAAACGATCAACCCCAACGAAGTAGACGCCACTTTTGAGATCGCGGGCAAAAAATTCGCTATTCCCATTTTAGCCGCGGCCATGGACGGCGTTGTAGACGTCAAATTCGCCGCGGAGATGTCCGCTTTAGGCGGCATCGCGGTATTAAACCTCGACGGCGTCCAGACCAGATACGACAACCCTGAAGACGTCCTCCAGGAGATCGCCAAATCTACTCCCCAGAAGGCTACAGAGCTCATCCAGGCTTTATATACCCCGCCAATTAAAGAAAAACTTATCGCCAAGCGCGTTGAAGAGATCAAAAAGAAAAAGGGCACGGCCGTGGTCAGCTGTATTCCGGCTAATGCCGATAAATTCAGCCAGCTTGCCGTGGCCGCAGGCGCCGACATTTTTGTGGTGCAGTCAACAGTTACCACAACCAGGCATATTTCCAGGGAATACAAGAGCCTGGACCTGGCCAAATTTTGCAAATCTGTTAAAATTCCGGTTATTCTGGGTAATTGCGTCACCTATGAGACAACCATCGACTTGCTTGAAACAGGCGCCTCTGGTCTCTTGATTGGCGTCGGCCCGGGTGCGGCCTGCACTACCCGCGGCGTGCTCGGCATCGGCGTGCCCCAGGTCACCGCCACGGTGGATGCGGCAGCAGCGCGCGATTACTATTTCAAACGTTCAGGAAAATATATCCCGATGATCACTGACGGCGGTATGAACCGCGGCGGAGATATCTGTAAGGCATTTGCCTGCGGAGCGGACGCGGTAATGATCGGCTCAAGTTTTGCCCGCGCGCAGGAAGCTCCGGGCGGCGGATACCACTGGGGCATGGCCACATCTCATGTAAACCTTCCGCGCGGCACGCGGATTTTTATGGGCACAACCGGGACACTTAAAGAAATATTGACCGGGCCGGCCAAAGTCGATGACGGCTCGCAAAATTTAATGGGCGCTCTTAAAACATCCATGGGTTCCTTAGGAGCAAGCGACATCCAGGAGATGCACGACGTTGAGATCATCATCGCTCCTTCAATACAGACCGAAGGCAAGGTTTTTCAGGTCGGACAGAAAGTGGGGATGGGCAGTAAATGATTAAACATTCGGTATTGATCCTGGATTTTGGTTCCCAGTATACGCAGCTGATCGCACGCAGAATCAGAGAGAACAAAGTTTTTTCCAAAATCGTCCCCTATAACATTTCGGCAAAAGAAATCGCAGAACTCTCACCCAAAGGATTGGTACTTTCCGGCGGCCCTGCCTCGGTAACGGATAAGAAGAGCCCGCATCCTGACAAGGGTATATTCAAGCTCGGGATCCCCATCCTCGGCATATGCTACGGTATGCAAGTGATCACCGAAATGCTCGGCGGAAAGGTAAAACAGACTAAGGGCCGGGAATACGGCAAGGCCGAACTTTTTGTGGATGATAACCGTAACCTTTTTTCGCATGTGCCGGGCAACTTTACCTGTTGGGAAAGCCATGGCGATTTTGTCTTAAAACTTCCGCCGGGTTTTGTGGTGGGCGCCCATACCGCGACTACGCCGATCACCGCGATCTTGAACCAGAAGAGAAAGATCTACGGCGTGCAGTTCCATCCTGAAGTTACACACACTGAAAAGGGCGACCAGATCATCGCGAATTTTCTTTTCAGGGCCTGTGGCTGCCTTTCACGCTGGACCATGCAGTCATTTGCTAAAGAGGCGATAGAAAATATCAAGAAGACCGTCGGGCGCGATAAGGTGGTGCTGGGGCTTTCCGGCGGGGTGGATTCATCGGTGGCGGCACTCTTGATCCATAGAGCCATCGGCAGGAACTTGAGGTGTATCTTTATCGATAACGGCCTGGTACGCAGAGACGAACCGCAGCAGATAAAGAGCGTTTTTCGCAATATGTACCATTTGAACCTTGATTATGTCGACAGAAGCAAGAGGTTTTTGGAGCGGCTCAAAGGAGTGACTGACCCGGAAACAAAAAGGAAGGTCATCGGCGAAGAGTTCGTCAGGGTCTTTGAAGAAGAGGCAAAAAAAATAAAAGGAGTAAAATACCTCGCCCAGGGTACACTATATCCGGACGTTATTGAATCTGTTTCAGCGACAGGCTCGCCCACCAGCCGCATCAAGAGCCATCATAATGTCGGGGGCCTGCCCGCGCATATGAAATTAAAACTTCTTGAACCCCTGCGGGATCTTTTTAAAGACGAGGTGCGCCAGATAGGCAGGGAGCTGAATCTTCCCGAGGCGATTATTAACCGCCAGCCTTTTCCCGGCCCGGGCCTTGCGATCAGGATCATCGGCGAGGTTACGCCTGAGCGGCTTGAGCTGCTGCGCGAAGTCGACCGCCGTGTAATTGACGAGATCATCAAGGCCGGTTTATATAACCAGGTCTGGCAGTCGTTCGCTATATTGCTGCCGATCAAGACCGTCGGAGTTATGGGCGATGAGCGCACCTATGAAAATGTGGCGGCCTTGCGCTGCGTTACCAGCTTTGACGGCATGACCGCCGATTGGGTAAAGCTGCCCTACGAAGTCATGGAAAAAATTTCCAATCGCGTGATCAACGAAGTAAAAGGCGTAAACCGCGTTGTTTACGATATAAGTTCAAAACCTCCCGCCACCATTGAATGGGAATAAATTATGTGTAGGGACAGGTTTGAAACCTGTCCCTACAGAATCGTTGATATATCCGTACAATGCCGCACTCCGACTTTATCCACCTGCACCTGCATACCCAATACAGCCTTTTAGACGGCGCCTGCCGCATTAAAGAGACCCTCGCACTTGCGGCCCAGCATAAGATGGATTCGCTGGCTATTACCGATCACGGCAACATGTTCGGCGCTGTGGAATTTTACATGGAGGCGCAAAAAGCCGGGATCAAGCCGATCATTGGCTGCGAAGTCTATGTGGCACCAGGCAGCCGCTTGGATAAGACTGCCGGCGGTATTGAAGATTCCTCAAATCACCTCATACTTCTGGCTAAAGACGAATCCGGTTACCAGAACCTGATGAAGCTGGTTTCTATCGGCTATCTTGAGGGTTTTTATTACCGCCCGCGCATTGATAAAGAAATTTTGGCAAAATATTCCAAGGGCCTTATCGGGCTTAGCGCTTGCCTAAAGGGAGAAGTAGCGGCGTTACTGGCGCAGAAACGTTTTAACGACGCCCTTAAATGCGCGGATACCTACCTTAACATCCTCGGCAAAGATAATTTCTACCTGGAAGTCCAGCCGAATTCCATTCCCGAACAGAAAATTGCCAATGACGGCCTGATCAGGATCTCTAAAGAGCTTGGGCTCCCGCTTGTGGCCACAAACGACGTGCATTACCTGCAAAAAAAGGACGCTGCCGCCCACGAAGCGCTTTTGTGTATCCAGACGCAAACCACCCTCGATGACCCCAACCGCATGCGTTTTTCCACCGATGAATTTTATTTTACTTCACCGCAGGAGATGAAGGATGCGTTTAAGGAAATCCCTGAGGCCATCAGTAATACGCGCGTTATTGCCCAGCGTTGCAATCTGGAGCTGGATTTTAACAAAGTGCACTTGCCTAAATATGTTCCTCCGGGGGGCGTTGACAAGGAAGTCTTTTTGCGCCAGCTCTGCGAGCGCGGCCTTGGCGAAAGGTTTACAGAAACTACTCCCGCGATATTAGAACGCCTGGAATATGAACTGGAGATGATCAAGAAAATGGGATTTATCAGCTATTTCCTGATCGTCTGGGATTTTATCCACTACGCCAAGAGCCAGTCTATTCCTGTGGGGCCGGGCCGTGGCTCAGCTGCCGGCAGCTTGGTCAGTTATCTCTTGGGCATTACCGACCTTAATCCGCTGTCATACGGCTTACTTTTTGAGCGTTTTCTTAATCCCGAGCGCGTCAGCCTTCCGGATATTGACATAGATTTTTGTTATGAGCGCCGGCCCGAGGTCATTGATTACGTGACCAAGAAATACGGACGGGAAAACGTGGCCCAGATCATTACCTTTGGCACGATGCAGGCGCGCGCCGTGGTCAGAGACGTGGGCCGGGTCATGGCTATAAGTTATGCCGAAGTCGATCGCATCGCCAAAATGATCCCGCCGGACCCGAATATGACGCTTAAAGACGCTTTGGTCAGCGAGCCGGAACTTAACAATATGTACAAGAACGACGCGCAGATCACCAAGCTCATCAACACGGCGCTGTCGCTTGAGGGCCTCAACCGCCACGCCTCGGTGCATGCCGCAGGTGTGGTCATTGCTGACAAACCGCTGGACAATTATATGCCGCTGTTTAAGACCGGTGACGATCAGATCACTTCCGGTTACAGTATGGGTATTTTAGAGAAGATCGGATTGTTGAAGGTGGATTTTCTTGGGCTGCGCACGCTGACTGTGATCAGCGAGGCAGTCAAACTGGTGAAAGAAGTGGCAGGAAAAGATATCGAGATCCGCGGATTGCCCTTGGATGATGCCAATACATATAAACTACTGGGTTCAGCGCAGACTGTCGGCGTGTTCCAGGTTGAAAGTTCAGGCATGCGCGACCTGCTGAAAAAGCTTGAACCGGCGCGTTTTGAAGACTTGATAGCGCTCTTGGCCCTATATCGCCCGGGCCCGATCGGTTCCGGCATGCTCGATGATTTTATACAGCGTAAGCACGGCCGCGTCGGCATCCGCTACGACCATAAAAAGCTCGAGACCGTCCTCAAGGAGACTTACGGTATTATCGTTTATCAGGAACAGATCATGCAGATCGCTTCCATCCTGGCCGGTTTTACCATGGCCCAGGCTGATTTATTGCGCCGGGCAATGAGTAAAAAGATCCCGGAGGTGTTAGAGAAGCAGCGTTCCAATTTCATCTCCGGCTGCGTTAAGAACGAGATCAGCTCCGCGGTCGCTAATAAAGTATTTGACCTGATTGAATATTTTAGCGGCTACGGCTTCAATAAATGTGTAGTTGGTTCTACCGAAATCATTGATGCTTCCACCGGCTCAATCGTTACGGTAAAAAATCTATTTGATCGCAAGGCAGCAGCTCAATACACATTCGGATGCGATGATAGACTTAAAATCGTTAAAGCGAGAATAAACGATGTTGTCAGTAACGGAATTAAACCTGTGTATAAACTTAAGACACGTTTGGGGCGGGAAATAATCGCCACTGCCAACCATCCGGTTTTCACTTTCCATGGTTGGAAGAATTTAGGCGATATCTGCGTCGGCGAGCGCCTGGCTCTAAGCAGTGTAAATCCTGCTGCGGGTGCCGCGCAAATGGAGCCGCATAAAATCATCGTATTGGCCGGTGTACTTTCCGAAGGAAATACCTGTCACCCCAGTGGGTTCTATTATTATAACAATGATCCGTCTCTGGTGAAGGATTACGCGGATAATCTGGAAATGTTCGATAATACGACGGCCCGCGTTACCAAACGCAGGGGGCGTTTTGAGGTATACGCGGGCACGGGCCGCGATACCAGGTTTTCTAAAGGCCAGGCGGCCTGGAACAAAGGGTTCAGTAAAAATAATTACTCTGCCGCCGTTGAGTTGATCGAGCAAAAAAAATGCGGCGCCAGGATTTGGATCGAGAACTTGGGGTTAGATCACCAAAAAGCCACGGAAAAATTTATTCCGGCTGAGATATTTTCATTGGGGGCCGCTGATCTGGCCTTGTTTATCGGAAGGCTTTGGTCCGGCGACGGGTTTATCTTTTCCAAAAATAACAGCATACCGTTTTATGCTTCTTCATCAGCGCGGCTGGCGAAACAACTCCAGGATCTTCTGCTTAGATTTGGCGTGGCTTCCCGCCTTGTAAAAAAAGTCTTTCGTTATGAGTATAAAAACCGCGTGGAACCCAAGACTGGGTATGCTCTTTATCTCTATGGTTATCGGAGCATCGAGAGTTTTATGCGGGATATCTGCCCGTTTATTATCGGCAAGAAGGAACAGATAGTAAGACTCCGGCTTTATTACAGCAAGGTTTCCAGGGACATGGAGAGCAAAGATACATTGCCTGGACAAATAAGGGAAGTTGTAAAAGAAGAAAAAGACAGGCTGGGCCTTAGCTGGAGGGATCTTGAGTTAAGGTCGGGCGTATCGATGAAGGAATTCTACGGCTCTCTTAAGGCGCATAAAAAGGGTTTCCGCAGAAAAACCATCATGCGCCTTGCGCAGTTCCTGGAATCCGAGAAATTGATGCGTTTTGTGAATGCCGATATCATCTGGGACAGGGTTGAATCTGTTGAATACCTTGGCAGGGAAGAGACCTTTGATTTAGAGATCGACGGTATTCATAATTTTGTCGCCAATGGAATAATCGCGCACAATTCACATTCAACAGCCTACGCGCTTATTTCTTACCGCACCGCTTATTTAAAAGCTAATTATCCGGTGGAATTTATGACAGCGCTTCTGACTTCGGAACGCGATAACACCGATAAGATCGTGGAATACGTCAACGAGGCCTCACGGATGGGGCTCACAGTTTTGCCGCCGGACATCAATGAGAGCGGCGCGTTATTTCAGGTAAAAGATAAATCAACCATCCGTTTTGGATTATTAGCGGTTAAAAATGTGGGCGGCGGCGCCGTGGATTCGATAATCGAGGCAAGGAGCGAAGGAAAATTCAAGTCCTTAGAAGACCTTTGTCAGCGTATTGACCTGCGCCTGGCCAACAGGAAGGTCCTGGAAGCCTTGATCAAATGCGGAGCCATGGATTTCCTTGGTATGCCGCGCGCCCAGCTTTTCTCCGGGCTCGACATTGTGCTGGAGCGTTCTTCGCGCAACCAAAAGGAAAAAGCCAAGGGGCAGTTTTCTTTCTTTGACCAGGGGCTGGGCGGTAATGGTTTTGAAACTCAAGCGTCGGTAGAAATTCCGCGCGTCGCGGAGTGGCCCGAACCGCAGTTGCTGGCCTTTGAAAAGGACATGCTTGGTTTTTATGTCTCCGGCCATCCCCTGGCGCGCTACGCCAGGCAATTAAAGCGCTTTACCACGTCCTCAATAGGCACTTTACTGCAGCATAAAGATGAAGAAGAAATAAAGCTTGTTGCCCTTATTGCTAAAATAAAGCAGACGACTACCCGCGCCAAGCAGGAAAAAATGGCGATTTTGAAGCTGGAGGACCTGGAAGGTTCTGTTGAAGCGCTGGTTTTCCCCCGCGCCTACCAAAAGGTTTCACGCTACCTTTTGAACAGCACCGTAGTCATGGTCAAGGGTAATCTGAATCTCAAAGAGGACACGCCAAAAATCCTGGTTAACGACCTATTTCCTTTTGACGAAGCCTATAAATTGATCACTGCCATCTCGATTAATCTTTCGGGACTGCGCGAAAACGTCTTTGAGAGCCTCAAGGGCCTGCTGTCGACTTTCCATGGCACGACGCCGGTCTATCTTCGCCTGGATTCGCCGCAAAAGAACCGTACGCATATTGTAGTAGGGGAGAATTTCTACGTCGCCCCGTCTGAAAAGCTGATCCAGGATGTGGATGAGCTGTTAGGCGGCGAGCGGCTTTCGCTGGTATTATAGACGGATAAACTATGAAAAAAATACTAACGATCTTAATGTGTTTGTCTTTAGTATCCGGCTGCGCGCCCTACAAAGTGGTCAGGGGCATCAAACCACCGGTAAAAGACGGCTACGTTTTTCTGCGCGACGGGGTGATGCTTCCGGAATACACCATAGGCGAGGGTGGGGCCGCTCCCGATGACGTTTACCTGGCTAAAGAGCGTTTTAAGCGCCGGCGCAAGACCGTGGAAGAGTATTATAAAAAAATGGGCGTAATCGATAACCGTTTTAAGGAGAATGTTCCGGATCGCCTGGGCTATACTTTGGGTATTGTCGGCGCTGTATTTACCCTGCCTCTGCGGACAGTAAAGGCTTACCGATATGAATATGACCCGAAATATCACGCCAGAGTGGATAGGGCCGGGGCAGAGAAAGAGGCGCTGGAAAAAGCGCGCATGGAGAAGCTAAGGGCGGAGTTAAATGATTATATAAACCGGGACCTGGAACAGGAAAAACACGACAAAGACGCCAAAGCGGCTGCCAAATAAATTCTCCTACGCCCTAGAACGATTTGAAAATGAAAGTTACGGGCTTCGGAGAATAGTCCTGCGAAGCGCATCAAAGCTATTACAGGTCTGTCAAAGCGCGTAGCAGGACAAATAAATCTTGACATCGTAACTTTTTGCTGTTAATATACTTATGAATACTGTAGGGACAGCATAATATGCTGTCCCTACAAAACCATTTACAAATTCGCCGTAGGGGCGGGTTTTAAACCCGCCCCTACGCAGAAACGGCCGTGGCCGTCACATGGGAGGATTTAGAATGACCAAGAAAGATATAATTTTGAAAGTTTCTGACACGGTCAACCTTAAACAGGTTGATGTCAAGGAAGTGGTGCAGAAGACTTTTGACTGCATCGTCGAGGCTCTATCGCGAGGGGAAAAAATAGAGCTGCGTAATTTCGGCGTATTTAAGGTCAAACAGAGAAAGAGCCGCACCGGTAGAAATCCCCGCACTAATCAGGTGATCCCTGTCCCGCCGCGAAAGGTAGTGGTCTTTAAAGCCGGCTTGGAAATGAAACAGAAGGTCAAATAGCCGACGAGTCATTAACATATGTATAAATTGATCCCGGGAACAAGAGATATCCTGCCACAGGAGGCACTGCTGTGGCAGCGGATGGAAGCGGCCTGCCGAAGCGTTTTTTCTTTATATAATTATCACGAAATACGCACGCCCGTGGTTGAAGAGATGTCTTTATTTAACCGCTCCCTGGGCGAGACCACGGAGATCGTGCGTAAGCAGATGTTTGTCATCAATAATAAAGATGACAATTACGTGCTAAGGCCGGAAGGCACGGCCGCGATCGTGCGCGCCTACATAGAAAACAACATGGATAAGGCCGGCGGGCTTGTAAAGTTGTATTATATGGGGCCGATGTTCCGCCTGGAGAGGCCGCAAAAGGGCAGGCAGAGGCAGTTTCACCATATAGGTTGTGAGGCAATTGGCTCATCTGATGCCGGGCTGGACGTGGAAGTAGTTTCTCTGGCTGATGCCTTGTTAAAAAATCTTTCTATTTCCGGCTATATTATAAATTTAAATAATCTTGGCTGTGCCGCGGATAAAGAGGAGCTGGCTTTGCGGCTGCGCCGAAAGATTAAAGATTTACTGCCTAAACTTTGCGCCGACTGTAACCAGCGCTATGATAGTAATGTGATGAGGATTCTGGATTGTAAAAATCCCGATTGTAAAACCGCTTTGGAACATTTGGACTTGGATGAGTCGCATCTCTGTGCCGGCTGCCGCAAGCATTTTTCGGCGGTGAAGACCGGGCTTGATTCTTTGAAGATTGCTTATGCGCTGGCACCTCACCTGGTGCGCGGCCTTGATTACTATACCGGCACCGTTTTTGAGATCACCCACAGCGGCCTTGGCGCGCAGGACGCGCTAGGCGCGGGAGGCAGGTATGATAATCTGGTTAAGCAGCTTGGCGGGCCCGCAACGGGCTCGATCGGTTTTGCTTTTGGCGTGGAGCGCCTGATCCTGGCAGGGTGCGGCCTTAAACCCGCAGAGAATAAAATTACCTCCTATATCATCAGTCTCGGCGACAATGCCAGGAGTTCGGCGCTTAAATTATTAGATACACTGCGCAGGAACGGTATTTCGGCTGATACTGATTACGAAAGTAAATCGCTCAAAGGCGCGTTGCGCAAGGCCAACGATTATGGCGCTAAATTTGTTTTGATCATCGGCGATGATGAATTGAAAAAGAATACGGTTATGCTTAAAGATATGGAGTCGGGAGAACAGAGAGAAGTCAAGGTTGAAGATGTAGTTCAAGAACTGGGAAAAGATTTGGTTACGTAAATCGGCCACGGTAACGAAGCCCGTATCGTCATCCGTCTTCCGTATACCGTCATCCGTCGATCGTCATTCGCAACATATTTAACGAAATACGGACGACGAAAGACGAACGACGAAACGGGTATCGTAACCGTAACCGTCTAACGAAAGGATATTTGTTTCAAATGTTGCGAACTCACAACTGCGGTGAACTGACGGTTAATGATGTAGGCAAGGATGTGATACTCTGCGGATGGGTTGCTACCCGCCGCGACCACGGAAAGCTTATTTTTATCGATATGCGTGACCGCTCCGGGTTAGCTCAAGTCGTATTTATCCCTAAAGAAGCGCCCGACGCCTACAAGATAGCCCAGGACCTGCGCAGTGAATTTGTGATCAAGCTCACGGGTAAGGTCAATAAGCGGCCGGCAAATACCGTGAACACAAAACTTGCCACAGGCGAGATCGAAGTCCTGGCTACGGAGCTGGAGGTTTTGAATGCCAGCCTGACCCCGCCTTTTGAGATCTCCGAAGAACTGAATATTACCGAAGAGATGCGCCTGAAATACCGCTATCTTGACCTGCGGCGACGAAAAGTGCTGGGTAACCTGCTTTTGAGGGACAAGCTTTACCGGGTAACCCGTGGCTACTTAGCGCAAAAAGGTTTTATAGAATGTGAGACGCCGATCTTGACCAAGTCAACGCCTGAGGGCGCCCGGGACTATTTAGTTCCGTCGCGGGCGAATCCGGGAAATTTTTTCGCTTTACCGCAATCTCCGCAGTTGTTCAAACAGATCCTTATGGTCTCGGGCGTGGAGAAATATTATCAGATCGCCAAGTGTTTCCGTGACGAGGACCTGCGCGCCGACCGCCAGCCGGAATTCACCCAGTTGGACATTGAGATGTCTTTTATAGATGAAGAAGACGTATTTACCCTTAGCGAAGGGCTGTTCAGTTTGATATTAAAGGAGCTTAAAGGTATCGATCTTAAGATTCCTTTTCCCCGCATTACCTATGCCCAGGCACAAAAAGAATACGGTACGGATAAACCTGACTTGCGCAAAGTAGGGGCAGGTTTGAAACCTGTCCCTACAGGCAAAGATGCAAACACTGAATTTGCCTTTTGCTGGGTAGTGGATTTCCCGCTTTTTAAATTTAACGACGAAGAAAAGCGCTGGGAAAGCGAGCACCATCCCTTTACCGCGCCCGCCAGCTCGGACCTGGATATTTTAGAAAAGGAACCGCAGAAAGTCAAGTCGCGTTCCTATGACCTGGTTTTAAACGGCACGGAAATGGGTTCGGGTTCTATCAGGATCCATAAGCAGGAGTTGCAGGAAAGGATCTTTAAGATCATCGGAATTGAGATTGAAGAGGCAAAAAAACGTTTTGGTTTCCTTTTGGAGGCCTTCCAGTACGGAGCGCCTCCGCACGGCGGCGTCGCGTTCGGCTTAGACAGGCTCCTGGCGATATTGGCCGGGGAGGAAAGCATACGCGAAATGATCAGTTTCCCCAAGACGAGCGCGGCAGTATGTCCGTTGACAGGTGCGCCTTCGGAAGTAGATGACCGACAGTTAAAAGAATTAAATATCACAATACGAGGGAGGGACAAAAAATGTTAAGCTGCAAGAGAAATACCGGCGGTATGGGATTTTGTGTTTTATTATCGGCTCTAGCTTTATTGTTATCGGGATGCGTAGTCAGGACTTATTCTCTTACCAGGGATAGAGTGGACCAGGACCTGTCGGATTCCACCGGCAACCGCGGCTACCTGATGGGTAGCGCTCCCGTAGGGGAAGTTGAAGCAGAGAGGCCTACTACCCGCACCACCCAGGTTGTAGAGATCGAGCTGCATTCCCCGATCAAATTTGACAGGATGGGTAAAAAAGGTAATAAAAAAGTATCTGAGACAACAGACGCCCAGTTGAGCACGGATTTAACGTCTACCGCCGATGATTCCAGCGCATTCACAACCTCCGGAGGGTCCCAGTCTACGTATGTCTCTTCTGATGTGTCCAGCCAGCAGTATACTGTGCAGGAGGGTGATACTCTCCAGAAGATCTCCAGCAAATTCTACGGCACGACCAAGAAATGGATGAAGATCTTTGATGCCAACAAGAATAAGCTTAAAACGCCCGATAGAGTCAGGCCCGGCCAGGTGCTGGATATACCTGATGTAGCCGGCAGCGTAATCGGGGAGTCTTCCTTACAGGAACCCGCGGGAAATTTAAAATAGCCTAATCTATGCGGTAAATTATTCCAATGGCGAATGCGTCAATGTAGGGGCGGGTTTAAAACCCGCCCCTACAGGCAACACGCAGAAGATTCCATAGAAATATTCCTATAACATATTAAAGGATGAATAAAACCATTAACATTGAAAGCCTTCAGGAGGCGCAGGCGCTTTTTGGCCCTCAGGATGAATTTATCAGAGTGCTGGAAAAGGAGTTTAAGGTAAAATTAAGCATGCGGGAGGGTAAACTCAAGATCAGCGGCACGGCACTTTGTATCAAAAAGGCGGGTGCGCTTATTGAGTATCTTCTGGAGGCGATACGTTCGGGTTCAGAAGAGCCGGGTAAAACCGATTTGCTTGCTCTGATCGAAAACTTTAAGCGGCCAAAGAAAAAGAAGGCCATTGTTGCACCCACCACCAGTATTATCCGGCTCTCAAGCGGTAAACCCATCGGCCCGCGCACCGAAGGGCAGCGGCTTTATACCGAAGCGATCCGCAAATATGATATTGTCTTTGGTATCGGCCCGGCAGGCACCGGCAAGACCTACCTTGCGATGAGCTGCGCTGTGGAGGCGCTAATGAAACAGGAAGTGCGCAGGATCATCTTAACCAGGCCCGCGATCGAAGCCGGAGAGTCGCTGGGATTTCTTCCCGGAGATATGTACGAAAAGATCTCGCCTTACCTGCGCCCGCTCTATGACGCCTTATATGACATGATGGAGGCTGAACGCATAGAGAAGTACCTGGAGACCGGCATCATTGAAGTCGCACCTCTTGCCTATATGCGCGGCAGGACGCTTAACGATGCCTTTATTATTCTTGATGAAGCGCAGAATTGCACCGCCGAACAGATGAAAATGTTCCTGACGCGCCTGGGTTTTGATTCCAAAGTGGTGATCACCGGGGACATCACTCAAAGTGACCTGCCGGAAGGCAGGCCCGCAGGGTTATTGCAGGCGCAGGAGATATTGGGCGATATTGAGGAGATAAAATTCATTTATTTTACCGGTTCCGACGTGGTCAGGCACGCCTTAGTACAGAAAGTCATTGAAGCTTATGATAAAACAAATCGCGAAAAGTGACGCCGGACAAAGATTCCCGTTCCTGGCGGCCCTATCCAAACACAGGGACAAATTGAGAACCGCGGCATTGGCCGTGCTTATTTGTTTTGTAGGCTGGATCCTGCGTTTAAACCTGGTTATTCCGGCTTTTCTTCTAGCGCTTCTATCTTACGCCAAATGCCGTAAGGGAGCGCTTAAGAATTATAATCTGCTATATTTGAGCCTGCTCTTTACTTTGATATTGAGCCTGGCTTATTTGATCGTCACCCAGGGGCTATCCCGCTTATACATCCCTATTACCGTTGTGCCGATGCTTACCGCGCTGTTGTTTAATCAGCTGGAACTGGTGCTTCTGGTTTCCCTTGCGGCCTGCGTGAGCGTCGCCGCCATTACCGGTAACAGCCTGTATCTGGGTGTTTTGTTTTTCACAAGCAGCCTGGCAAGCGGCATCCTGGTAATAAATGCCCGCCGGCGCATTACCATCATCCGCGCGGGTTTTATCATCGGGCTGCTGCAGGCTTTACTGCTGTTTTTTATCTGGCATTTTGAGGGGCGCCTGGGGCAGGTATCATTGCGGAGTTATTTTCTGATTTTTGCCAACGGTTTTATCTGCAGCATGATCGTCCTGGGCGTCCTGCCTGTTTTTGAATACCTGTTTAAGACCGTGACCAATATCAGTATGCTCGAGCTTGCTGATTTCAATCATCCGCTGCTGCAGCGGATGATCATGGAGGCGCCCGGCACATACCACCACAGCCTTATCGTAGGAAACCTTTCTGAAAGCGCCTGCCGCGCGGTGGGCGCTAACGCGCTCCTGGCCAGGATCGGAGCCTATTATCATGATATAGGCAAGCTCCAGAAGCCGGAATACTTCAGTGAAAACCAGGAAAGCTCCAGCAAACATGACCATTTATCGCCAACGATGAGCAAGATGGTGATCATGAACCACGTCAAGGACGGGGTGGAGTTGGCACGTAAATACCGCTTGAATCAATCCATCATTGATTTTATTGAACAACATCACGGCAACAGCCTTGTCTATTATTTCTACCGCCGGGCGCTTGAGACGCTGGAGGAGGACCAGGAGATCAAAGAAGAAGGTTTTCGTTATACCGGGCCTAGGCCTGCCACAAAGGAGACGGCGGTCGTTCTTCTGGCTGATTCCGTGGAAGCGGCCACCCGCGCGCTCAAGGAGCCGACACCGGTAAAGATCACAGAGGTGGTGCACAAGATGATCAACAATAAATTCATAGACGGGCAGCTGGATGAATGCGAGCTGACCCTGAAGGACCTGGAGAAGATCTCGGACGTGTTCATCAGAATATTGAGCGGCATTTATCACGGCCGCGTCAGTTATCCCGAGGAACCAAAGTCTAAGCCCCCACAGAAAACATGAAATATCACTGTAGGGGCGGGTTTCAAACCCGCCCCTGCATCGCGTATTCCGCATCTATGCCAAGGTGAAAATAACCGTAAAAAATTTCCAAAAACAGACAAAAGTAGTATCTGTGCCGGTAAAAAAAGCGGTAAACGCCGCCTTATCGGCACTTGGGTTACATTCTCCGGCAGGCCAGATCAGCATCTATTTTGTCGGCGACAAGATGATCAAAGCGCTTAATTCGCGTTACTTAGGGCACAACCGTGCTACCGATGTCCTGGCTTTTGATGTCCGGCGCGCGCCAAATGACGGCCTTTTGGCCGATATAGTGATCTCTGTTGATACAGCAAAAAGGAACGCCCGTATTTTTTCTACCTCTTTGAGCCATGAATTATGCCTTTACGCCGTCCACGGCATCCTGCATCTTTCGGGTTATGACGATAAGACCGCGGCGCAAAGAAAAAGGATGCAGAAAAAGTCCGAAACAATTTTAAAGGCCGTATTACCTGACGAATAGCATGTAGCGATATTATCATATGCCAATTCATAAGACCGAAGCCATAGTTTTGCGCAAGCGCGATTTCCGGGAGACGTCGCTGATCGTAGATTTTTTTACGCGCGATTTCGGAAAATTAAGCGGCCTGCTTAAAGGGATCAGGACGGATCAGCGAAAATTCGCCAGCACCCTGGAGCTATTTTCTCATAACGACATCATTTTTTATATGGGCAATACCTCGTCGCTGCACCTGGTTTCTCAAGCCGATATCAAGGATAATTTTGACCCGGTGCGCCAGAATATCACAAAGAGCGGGTTGAGCAGTTTTATGATGGAACTCCTGTCGGCGGTTATGCCGCAGGAAGATAAGAATGAGGAGGTCTTTAACCTGGCGTTGACCTGCCTGACTGAGCTCAAGCGCAGCGTTAACCCCGAGAGGGTGGCCACTATATTCAAGATCAAGATGCTGGCACTTTCCGGTTTTAAGCCGCATTTTGATTCCTGCCTTGCCTGCGGCGACAAGATCATTGGCCAGTCAAAATTCAGCCTCAGCCTTGGCGGCCTCTTGTGCGAGCGCTGTTTTCAAAAGGACTACGCGGCAAGAAGCGTATTCCGCGGCACAGTGGCTTCTATTCTTTACATTGAAAAGAATGATTTTGCCAATAACCTGAACCTCGGGATGAACCCGCAGATAAAGAGAGAGTTGGATATAATCCTGAATGCCTTTCTGAATTTTCACCTGGAGAGGGAGCTTAAGAGTCAGAATGTATTGAATAAAATGGCAAATTTTGCGCCGGTAATTGTAGGGACAGGTTTAAAACCTGTCCCTACAGATATGTGAGAAGATAACGATGAACGCTAAGATACGCGTTGGTATCACTATGGGTGACCCCTCGGGCATTGGCCCTGCGGTCATCGCCAAGGCGTTGCCGAAATTGGCGGGCCTTGCGGATTTCGTAATTATAGGAGATAACTGGGTATTAAATTCCGCACGGGGCAGGCATGCCTGCCCCGTGCGTGAAAACGGTCGATCACAAAGATTTATTGATCTAAAGAATGTTCGCCGCGATGGTTTTCAATTCGGCAAGATCCGGGCCGAATACGGCCGGGCCTCAATAGAATACCTTGACCGGGCCCTGGAATTACTGGAGGATAAAGAATTGGATTGCCTGGTAACTGCTCCTATATCAAAGGAAGCGGCAAGCTTATCCGGCTTTAGATATCCGGGGCATACCGAATACCTGGCTTGCCGCGCGGGCGTCAAAGATTACGCCATGCTGTTATTGAATAAAGATATGAAAATAACTCCGGTGACAAGGCACATTTCGCTTGACAGGGTGCCGAAAGAGCTATCCAGGGAATTGATCTTTAAAAATGTCTGCCTGGCGCACAAGAGCCTGAAGTGTATGTTTGGCATTTTGCGGCCGCGCATTGTCGCCTGCGGATTGAACCCGCACGCCAGCGACAACGGCCTGATCGGAGACGAAGAGATCAGGATCATCAGGCCGGCGTTGAAGAAGGCGCGTAATACGCGCGGCATTGGCGCGGATGGGCCGATTTCCGCGGATGTGGCCATATCAATGGCAGCCGCGGGCCGCTATGATTGCGTGATCGCGATGTATCATGATCAGGCGATGATCCCCCTGAAACTATGCGGTAATAATAGCGGTGTGAATTTAACCCTTGGCCTGCCTTACGCGCGCACCTCGCCTTTGCACGGAACCGCTTTTGACATTGCTTCAAAATTTAACCTGGCCGACCCCGCGTCGCTGGTCGCGGCCACCCTCACAGCTATTCAATGCGCTCGAAACCAAAAAAAAGGCTAGGACAGAATTTCCTTCTTGACCGCAATATCCTTAATAAGATTGTCGCAGCTTTAGATCTTCGGGCCCAAGACGTGGTCTTGGAGATCGGAGCGGGCAGGGGGGAACTGACGGCTTTAATAGCCCCCAGGGTATCAAAGGTTCTGGCCGTAGAAATAGACGCGGAGCTTGTGCCCGAGCTTGCGGAGAATCTCAAAATTTATCCTAATGTCCGCATCATAAACGCGGACATCCTCCGTCTTGACCTGAAAAAACGGATTCCCGCGGGCAATCGCAAGATAAAAGTAATAGGTAATATTCCTTATTATATATCCAGCCCGATCATGGCCCGTATTTTTAAATACCACAAGTTGATCAGCTCGGCCTATATCACCGTACAAAAGGAATTTGCCGTCAGGGTCGCGGCAACAGCCGGGAACAAGGATTACGGTTCATTGAGCTGTTGGACGCAGTTTTACAGTGAACCCCGGATCCTTTTTTCTATTTCAAAAAATTGTTTTTTTCCGCGCCCCAAAGTGGATTCATCGTTATTAGCCTTGCGCTTCAGGAACAAGCCTTTGTTGGCTAAGGTCCTGGAGCGGAAGTTTTTTAAGATCACCAGGGCCGCTTTTAATCAAAGGCGCAAGACCCTGCGCAACAGCCTGTCTGAGGTGGCCAGCCGGGCCGCTCTGGAGGCATATTTCAAGAAATATTCTTTTGACCCGGATATCCGCCCTGAGAAGCTGCGCCCGCAAGATTTTATTAATCTTGCAAAAGAATTAAAATAATCAAAAAAGGGACAGCGCCCTTGGAAAAGGGGACAGCGCCCTTTTTAGGGCGCTGTCCCCTTTTTCTGTCCCCTTTTTAAAAAAGTCGCTGTCCCTAAATAGAATTAAAATAATCAAAAAAATAGTTGACAAAGCCATGATTCCAGACTATACTTTTGTACTCTATACGTTAATCCCTGAATAAGTGTAGATTTTATATACAGTATATTATTTAAAAAAGAATTTTTTTATAAAATTCTTGGGGAGTATTTTTTTTGCCTGCATTAAGCGTGTTTTTTTTGGCCAAAGGCAGAGAGGGATATCGACGGAGCGGGCCACAATCGCTGGAGTAGCTCAGTCGGTAGAGCACGTCCTTGGTAAGGACGGGGTCACGAGTTCAATTCTCGTCTCCAGCTTTCTT
>JAUYEC010000171.1 GCA_030691585.1 Candidatus Omnitrophota bacterium | reverse complement strand
TGCCTGCCTGGGGCGCAGATCCAGGATCCTGATGCCGGAATCCCGGGTAAGGTTCTCCAGTTCAGTAAGGGCACTGACTGATGTTCCTTCCTGGCCTCCGGCTGACTGGGTGCCGGGAAAAAATTTCGCGTACCTGGCCTGTATATAGTCCTTTTGGGAAACAAGCGTCGTGTATTTGATCAACTTTACGCGCGCCAGCTTTATCTGGCGGTGAATACGATCGGCTTTATCAAGAAAGGGCGCGGCCAGGAAATTAAACAGCAGGGCAAGGGCCAATATTGTCACAGTCAGATAAAATATATTTTTTTCTCTTGGGCTAAGGATCATACTCATGATTACTCCTGGCGGAGGCAGATTATTTCAAAATCCACTATCTCGCCGCTTGCGACCACTTTCTTTGTCGCGTATTGCACTTTTACGGAAAATCCGCTGAATACGGCTGATTTTTCCAGTTCCGCTGCCAAGCCGAATACCGCGTTTAATTCCGGGCTCTGGCCCTGGATCGTGGCCCGGCCGCTTTCGTCATAGCCAAAAACAGTCAAGGCCGCCTGCGGCGGCATCACCCGGTATAGCTCATGCAATTCCTCCAGGCCGCTAAAGCCTTTTTGCCCGCGGCTTTCTAAAGTCTGGAGCCTTTTTTCCATTTCTTCCAATGGGCCGGCCTCTGCGCTGATTGAATTCAACCGCGCCTTTAACAAACCCAGATACCTGGCTTTATTATCCAGGTTCCTGGCAAAGCCCAGGCACAAAACGAAAATGATGGCGCATGCGGACAGGCTCATGCGCAGCAATTCTTTTTTTCCGGCGGACCTGCTTTTTTTTGCCTTCAACTCCGCGGGTAAAAGATCCATGCTTGCGGGGCTGGCTTTTATTGCCAGGCCTATGAGTGCGGCAAATGAATTTCCCTCAGCGTCCAGCTTATCCGATAGGCCCGGGGCGAATTTTAGCTTGTCAGTTGATAAAACACTTACCGCAAGCCCTGTTTTTCGCTCCAATGCAGACCTGGATTCTTTCAACACGGGCCCTGTGCCCACAACCACGAGCTTGGCCGGCGGAGTCAGGCCGGTTTCTTTTAAGAAAGCGTCGCGGCTAATATTGACTTCATCGACAAATCCATCCTGCCAGCTTGGCACCGCCATATTTATGCGCAATGACCGGCTGAAGAGCAGTTTGTCGCCCTGGACCACTGCCAGTTCCGGCTGGCGGCAATCAGCGTCCACAATAATAGTGGTTTCGTGATCATGCGGCCGCAGATAATTATAGTAATTAAGCAGGCCCCAGGAGCTGGCGACAACGCTCAACGCGCGGCCGTCCGGTCGAGGGAACATCCCGAGGCAGTGTTCAACGGTTTCCTTGTGCGCGATCACCAGGTTTACGCCGGAGTATCCTTGCTTGTCGCAAGAAACCACCTGGTAAGCGGTGATCAGCTCTTGCGCCGGATACGGCAGTAATTGCGGCGCCTGCAAAGCAACAATACTTTCTATTTCCCGGGGCGACTGCGCAGGCACATTTTTCAGATACCTTAGGGTCAGCTTATGCCGCGGCAGACAGATGATTATATGGCCCTTGCCTGTATCCGGGAGGTTAGAAGATAGCGCGCCGGACTCAATGGCGGCTAATTCATGCCTTCCACGCAGGAATTTTATTGCCTTGAAGTGATCGTCGGCGAACTGATAAACCCATATCGTATTCATATCCGTCCGGCGCAGGAAATTTTTTGTTTTATTTTTCATGCCAATAGACTATTTTTCTGTCTGCCTGATCCAATCCTATTAAACATCTAAAAAAGTTTACGCTGCATATCAATACTCATCTTATCTTCCTTAAGAAGAGTCTTACCATTAAGAGTGGTAACGCGAGCGGTGACTTCTACAGGATATTCTTTTTCTTCCCTGGTAAGTACCCGGACATTAAAATAAAGGGCCTTGCATTCTTTAAAACGCATTGGGCCCGAATAAAGCAAAACTTGTTGTTGGCCGCCTTCTAAAATTGATACTTCATAGGGCGCTTCTTTAACGAATTCTATACCCTGAGGCAAATTTAAAGTAACTACTGTTTGCGGCGCTTCTACTTCGGTGTAGATAAGATACCGAAAAGGGATAATCATTAACTTGTCTTTATAGTAATCAATGCTTGGTCTGTCTTTTGTGCGCATCCTTAATTCAGTACGCAAAGACGACATCGTCTCGGATGTGTTTGGGGCGGCGCTCTCCACTTTCTCTTTTATCTGCTTTATCCCGCTTACAAGAAGCGGCTTTTCTTCTTTAACTACTGTTACCTCAGACTGGTTATTTAATTCCGGTGGCTCGGGTTCGCCAAGGTCGATTTCAAGAACAGCAACAGAAGCATCTCCTCCACCCGCCCTTATGGCATATTTCTTATTATCTAAAATCTGAACTTTAAATATGAAATTTCTTCTCTCGTTTCTCTTCATTGGACCAGAGAAAAAAATTACACTGTTTCCCCATTCCCTATAGCCAGACTTATTATATTCAATTTTATAATCTTTTGTATCGAGTAATTGTATCCCTTCGGGCAAGAAGCCACTTATTTCAATATTCTGAGAGTCCGCGCCGCAAAGAAAAAAGAGTTTCAAGGTTGCAGTTCTATCAGATTCTGATATATTTTCTATTTCTAATTCAGCGGTATCAGCTCGACCCCATTGCGCCGCCCAGGAAGGCTTAAGGTTTAAAACTAAAAAAATACTTACTGCTAAAATCATGATTTTTTTTATCATTCTCGTGCCTCCTTTTACTCTATTACCCTAACCTTTAATCCTACACCTACGCTTTTTCCTGAAACAGGCTTAATCGTAACATCATTGACAATTATCTTTATGTCTTCAGCGTCTTTCAGGGATCCGTTGGTTACCTCAAAATGCACGGTATATTCGCCCTGCTGATTATAATCAGACAGCCAGCTAACGAGGCGTTTTTCCGGAATAAAGTAAGCGCCATAAGGCAAGCCGGTTGCCGAATAAGTAAGAGCTTGATTATTCGGATCCTTGGCTAAGATATTAAACTCCAGAAGCTTCCCTTCGTCAACGGTTTTGTCTCCAATGAGCTCAAACTCAGGGGGTTGATTTCTTGAAATTTCCAATTTCCAGCGGTCAAGTATCCCGGCATTGCCGGATTGCTGGCCGCCGGCGTCTGTTACTTTTAGAATCCAGTCCCCTTTGGATGGTTCATTCTTAAAAATGTCAAAAGCATTTACAGCTTGGCCAGTGCCGGGGACATCGCCATCGGGGATCGTTTCATAAGGCGGCTGATACCAGGTAAAAATGCTCTCGCGTTGTCCAGACTGGGGATTAGTGTGATTATGCAAGATGGCCTCTTTTTTAGACGGAGAGATAAGTTTTACCAGTAAATCGCTCCTTTGGTTATGCGGCAAATCTACAAACACATTCATATTGAGGATGGAAAGATCATCGGAAACAGCAAGAACACTGCTTAAACCGTCTGGCATGCCGCTGGGGATAGCGCTGCCGTCTGTTTTAGTAAAGATCTTTCCGCGCTTAAAAAACGGGGTGCTGTAAAAAACTTTGCGTTCGGAAAATATACTATTTATTTGACTGCGATAAGCCTCATTGGCAGGATTAATAAAGATGCCATTGTAAAAATCTTCCAGCGCGCAATCGTACGAACCATTAAAACTGTGAACCACGATCCAAATAGGCGACGCGCCTAAAGCAAGAGCATCCCCAGCGTCGTTTATGGGATCGTAGATATCCCAAAGGACGCTTGAGACAGATACCTCTGTGTCTTGACCCTGGGCATAATCAATAAGAGAACCATATCGACTATGTCCTAATGTTTCGATATCAAAAACCGCACATCTAGAATTTCCTTGGCTATCTTTATCCGTATCTATTAATAACGGGGTATTTCTTACCATGCTGGAGAAAAAATATGCCCACCCTTCCGACCAAGAAAGCCGGATATCTTGATTGGTATCGTTTGCTCGGTGATCTCCGCCCGGAGATTTATCGTAAGAATATTTGACGGCTACAAAATGCCCATATTCATGCAAGATCACACAATCATCATATTCATCGGGATCATTAGATGAGCCGTTTAGTTCAATCACATTATTCCCATAGGCAGTACCCGGGTCTACTCCCACCTGCCACTTCACTGTAATCAACGGCGGCACTGAACCGCTTAATTCCTTAACCTTATCCGAACCGCGCATAACCGTATCAAGAATATTAAATGCTCCGCCCTTACCTGTATCGGCAGATATATCGAGATTTATTGCTTCCTTATCCGATTTTACAATCGTTACTTCTGAGTCTTTACTGTAAGTATCCCCCG
>JAUYEC010000169.1 GCA_030691585.1 Candidatus Omnitrophota bacterium | reverse complement strand
TCTTGATCCCCTTGAAGTAATCGGGCGGCGGGATAATATAGCCGCCGGTGCCTTGAACAGGTTCAATGTAGAAAGCGGCAAATTCGCATTCGCCGGTTTTAGTATCAACAACCGAATTATATTCTGTCTCAAACAGCCTCTCGAATTGAGTTACGCAGTAATATTTACAGGAATCAAAATGCTTGCCATAATGACAGCGAAAACAATAAGGATAGGGGATAAATTGCGCCCTGTTGGAAAAGTGGCCGTAGGGCTTCCTGTAACGGTAACTTGAGGTGATCTCCGATGCTCCGAGGGTCCGTCCGTGATAGCCTCCCTGGAAGGCAAAAAATAGTGTTTTGCCTGTTTTCTTACGGATGAGCTTGATGCTATCTTCGATAGCCTGGGACCCGCCGACATTAAAATGCACCCTGCCATCAACCTGAAAAGACTTCTGTGTTTGTTTAGAGATTCCGGCCGCCAGTTCGATTTTCTCGCGGTGCAAATACTGGCTGGCTAATTGCGGCAGGTGATCGATCTGGTTTTTAACCGCGTCATTCACCCGTTTATTCTTGTAACCTAAATTTACCGCCGAATACCACATCTGAAGATCCAGGTATGGCATACCGTCGTAATCGTATAAGAATGACCCGTCACATTCAGAAAAGATTCTCGGATTTTTCGAATAATGCGCTGTGTCCCCGTAAGAACAATACCTGGATTCTTCCGCTAAAAGTTGTTTCTCCGATTTTATCTCCGTTTTCATACTACCTATCCCCCCCTTTTTAAGGAATTTTCATATTAATGCGCAGCGTGCAGTTCTTATTTATTTCATCAAGGCCGCGCACCCGGTAATCGCCGGCCTTAGACGGAATAAAAAGAGAGCTCCCCTTATTCAAACAAACGGACCATTCATCTCTTAAAGAGGTAATATCCATTCTCCCTTCGATACCCATCAATACCTCAAAGGTATTACGGCCGCGGATCTCCACTGAATTACCGTTTAACCCGGCGCTCAAGCGCTCAACCCTCAAAGCGTTGCAGGTCATAACAGCATCGACCCCCTTGGTCAAAGTCGGCTGCCACGAGCCTGAACATTGCTTTTCCAGCGCGGCGCCTTGTTGACATTCATAATCGATCGAAGCCAGGCCCTTCTTGATATGAATGGGCCTTTGACGGCGAAAATCATACATACGGTAGGTCAGATCGCTGGATTCCGTGATCTCGACTGCTATGGATCCGCCTGTCCAACAATGAAGAACGCCCGAAGGTATACGGTAAAGGTCGCCCGGTTTGACATAAATTTTGTGCAGCAAACCAAGGATATTTTCTTCTTTGTTAATAGCCGCTTCAAAGGCCGCGGGGGTTACCCCGTCCTTTAAACCCAGGTACAACGCGCTTTCCGCGCCTTCATGCACGCCTAAAACTACAAACACTTCTTCTTTGCCCGGATCTTTCTCGTTCAGGGCCTCTGCAACTTTTTGCGATGGATGAAGGTGCGCCGACATATGTTTATGCACATCAACGAACTTAACCAAAATAGGGAAATCCTGCCCAAAGCGCTCCACCACGGCATCACCCAGCATTAAGCCAGCCAATTGCCTATCCTTAAGCAGGTCCATAAAGACAACGATCCTGCCATCCGGCATCTGGATACGTGATGGATATTTTTGATGCCCGGAGACCTCCCACGATTCAGCCGCCAGGCGCGTATCCTTATCATAAGGCAACCCCTTCATATCATAAAGGTGATGCCCTCCCCACATATAATCCGCGAAATTACCCTCGATGAACTTGACCGGAAACCTGGTCAGGAAATCCAGGTCATCCCGGCTCAGGCCTGATGGCTGAGTAAGCGCCCCCTGCTCATGCAGCAGGAAACGGATTCCCTCGTAAAAACTCCGCGGAGTATCCACATTCACCATGTGGGTATCCAGCGGTTTGGCCGCGATGCCGGCCTGTTCGATACCGATGATCGGATAAGAAAAACGATGCCCGGTAACTTCATGACGCGCTGCCGCGATAATCTCGGCCATCTCCAACTTATTCAGCCCTTCAGGGCCGTTGGCCTGATAAATTCCCGTTGCCCCGTGATCAAGCAGTTTTAATAATGTCCTTGCGGCATCTTCAAGCAGGATCGGATGTTTAACCTGAAGATTATCCGCCTCCAGCGGCTCAGGCCGGCCCAAGCCGGCAATAAGCTTGCTCACCGACGTCTTTTTATCGCCAGGGCCGTTGTAGCCGTAAAGAGCGCCCAGCCTCAGCACTAAACAATCGGAAAAACTACTTAACGCTGCCTTCTCGCCTTCCAGCTTAGTACGGCCATAGTAATTTTTGGGCTCGGCCCTTGAGCCGGACCCGTAAGGCCCGCTGCTGCCGTCAAAGATATATTCAGAAGAAATATAAACAAATTTGCGGCCATTGGCGTAACGTCCGATACGGCTGGGCGCATCGACATTGAGTATCCGCGCCCTCTCTCTTTCTTTTTCGGCCAAATCGGCATCAGCTTCACCTGCGATATAAATGACAATATCAAAATCGGGGTTTTTGGCGAAATATTCCTTAACTTCATCTTCAGATGCCGCGTCTAATCTATCAAAACCCAAAACAGAAGCCTTACTAAAACCAGTGCCCCTGACATCGGCATATTCGCGGCTAAAGAGACGGTAGGCCTCGGCTCCGAAGAACGAGGTCGCCCCGATTATAAGCACGGATTTATCGCGCTTGGCTTGAGGCATCTCTTTCTGTACAAGAATAAATTGAAGAAAACCCGAGAGGCCCGGCTTTTCTTCAAGCTTACGGAACCCTTGGATGTCTGTAACGCCTAAAATAGGCGGAGATTTTTGCTCGATGGCTTGACGAAATACGGCTTCAATACGCTCGTCTTTTACGGCTTCATCTAAAGCTGTAATAACCAAACCGGCCCTGCCGTTAGCCTTCCGGAGACCACAAATGATATCCTGAAACTTAGATCCTGCCTGGCCCTTATTTGCCTCAAGCAGCGCCCTCATATCCAACTCAACCGCCTGGCTTTTGGCCCGGCCATCACCGATCCGAGTTAATGTTTCGGCGGCCAGCCTGCCGCCTTGCTCTGCGGATTCCGCTATAAACACAGCGTTGCCGAACGATTTAATAAGGCTTACCGCACGGTCAATATCCGCGTTAAAAGTATTATCGACTTTAGGCATAGTATTAAAGCTATGGGCAATACCTTAGATCATATCCCGATCCTTGCGATATAGATAAATTCTGTATTATTCACGGCACGATAACTTATTAGTATAATACATTAATGCCCTGTTTGTCAAAATCTTTCTAAAAAACATTCACAAAATTTCTTGTAATATCCCCGCGCAAACAGTATAATGCAATTCATAACCGGGAGGAGAGATGAAGAAGATTACCTTGGCTTGTGTGTTATCATTGATCTGCATATTCGGCGCGGGCGCTTTCACTTATTGCGCGGCTGTGGATATCGCGGATTTAGTAGATAGCTTTCAGAAATCGACTGACCTGCAGCGGGAGCAGATCCTCAAGCATAATTTAAACAGAGAAATCAGCGCATCAGGAATTGTCAGCAATGCCGGCGAATATGATTTTTTTGACACGGTAAACGACATCCAGGGGACCTACTATCAAGTCATCACCGGACAACAACTGACCAAAAACAACACCCCCTACCAGGTTATCTTCCTATTTAAGGACAAAGACAAAGCGCAGAATGTCAACCGGGGACAAAATATCCAGAAAGACGGCAAGATAATACGGATGGATGACGAACGCTTGCAAATAGCGGTGTGGATATTTTGCGGCGATATGAGCGATAAAGACGCCGCGTTGTTCAAAAAGGACCAGGTTTTTAACAACTAAAATAGCTACGTTCCGTGGGACGTAAAAACGTCCAACGTCCGAGCGACCCGCCACGATTTTGGCGGGGAGCGGACGTCCTACGGAAAATATTAATAATTTGACTTGCGGTGATTTGGTATGCGATGCTGCCCCCTGTTATGCTGGGGGCGTTTTTGTTGCCTGCCCTGGGGCGCATGCAGAGATTGGTCAAATTGCGCGGAAGGAACCTCGGGATGCCTTGAAACCGGCAAACTGGTCTTAATGAGTTTTTCAATGTCCCGGACATCGCGGGATTGATCGGGTGTGGCAAAAGATATGGCGCGGCCTTTCTGTCCTGCGCGTGCGGTGCGGCCGATGCGATGAACGTAATTTTCAGCGTCTTCGGGAAGGTCAAAATTTATCACCAGCTCTATGCCGCGCACATCAATGCCCCTTGAAGCGATATCTGTGGCTACGAGCACCTTGTATTTTCCGGCCTTAAAACCCTCCAGCGCTTCCCTGCGCTGGCCAAGAGAGCGGTTGGAGTGGATCTCGGCGACACTATGGCGCATAGCGCGGATAGCTACGGTAATCTTCCTGGCATTATGCTTGGTGCGGGAGAATAAAAGCACCGGGCCGTGATATTGCCCCAACAGCTTGCCTAACAGGCGCATCTTTTCCTCTTTCCGGACAATAAATAATTCCTGGGTAACGCCTTCAACCGTGGTGCCCGAAGGTGCTATTTCCACGCTCACCGGCAGCTTCATATATTTTGAAACTATTTTCATGATCTCCGCGGGCATGGTCGCCGAAAAGAGCATGGTCTGCCTATCTTTAGGCAGAAAACGCAGGATCTTCTCTATCTGCGGGGCAAAGCCCATATCCAGCATACGGTCGGCTTCATCCAAAACCAGAATTGAGACGCTATCCGGAAGAAAATTCCATTGGCCCATATGATCAATGAGCCTGCCCGGAGTAGCGATGATCACCCGCGGGTTATTGCGCAAGGCGCGTATCTGGGGCTCCATGGGTGCTCCGCCGATAAGACAGGCGGTCTTTATGCTAAAGGATCGCGCCATGGGCTGAAATGCCTCGTCTATCTGTATGGCCAGTTCCCGGGTGGGCGCTAAAATAAGGGCCACGCCTTTTACCTGCGCCAGGCGCTGGACGATCGGAATAGCGAAAGAATGGGTCTTGCCGGTGCCGGTCTGGGCAATACCGATAACGTCTTTGCCCTGGATAGCCAGCGGAATGGCCTTGAATTGAATAGGCGTGGGTTTGACAAAACCTATCCCAACCAGGATATCCAGTATTTTAGGCGCAATACCCAGGCCGTAGAAGTTGGCTCCGGCCTGTTCCAGCTGTTCCTTGCTATGATTTAGAGAATTATTTTTAAACATTATGCCCCCATCTTGTCCATTTCAATAAAGACCGGATGAAAATTTTCCGGCTTTACGATACGGCTAAAATATTTCAATAACAGATTTACCAGCCTGTTGCGATGCCTGGCATAAATATAGAGCCGGATAAAATCAAATCCCATTCTCCTCTTGGCTTCGTAGGAAGTCTGCCCCATTTCATACACTTTAATCGAATGCTGGAGGCACCAGTTCATCATATCACGAAATCTGATAAAATAAAGGCCAAATTCGTGGGCCACCGAATAATCAAAACCCAGGTAATAATCAATAAAATGGTCTTCAGACACAAAACAAAGCGAGAATGCCACCAATTTAGCGTCCAACCGCCACAAGAAATATTTGATCTGCCCCGGCATATTCCTGGAGATATTTTTAAAAAAATCCGGGCCGAGCTTCTCCATGCCGATATCCTGACGCTCATGGGTCTGCAGATAAAGCTGGTAAATTTCCGCCAATGCGCCGTCGTCAATATTATCGGCGATCTCCAGGTCGATCTTGACCTTACCGTCTATCTTTTTGAATTTTCTCTTCAGCCCGCTTTTGGAGGCGTTACTCAAGCTGTCCATATATTGCTGGAAACCGGCAAAATTCAGGCGCATATCCGTGGAAGGCAGGGATTGGATCTGGAAAAAACCGTCCTTGAGCAGATCTTTAAACTTATCGTTGTAGGTGGAATTAAAATCTTTAAAACCAATAATACCGGCCTTATGCTCGCAGGCAATTTTTTCCATTGCCTGGCATATCGCCTTTAGCACAGGGCCGGCGTCTCCTGCTATACCGATCCTGCCCTGCCCCATCGGCATGCCGCAGATGACCACCCGGGGGCTAAAAATCCGCGGAGCAAATTTCTTTATCGCGTCAAGAACCTTTCTAAACCCTCCCTCCACCGCCATGTCCATGGGGTAATCCATCAAAAAACAGCTGGTTGCCCCCACCGGCCTGCCTTGGTCATAAATCATGATGTAAAAGAAAGAGAACTGCGGAAGATGCGATTCATCCAGGGTATGGAAAAAACCGTAGCTTTCCAGAACATTGGGAAAAACCTGCTCCCAATCCTGCCGCGGTATCTCTTCTATCCTTTTTGTGATCCTGACTTCAAGCTGCGATGCTGAATTAGTTTCCATGAGTTGTTTAGTATAGCCAATAAGTGTAATTATGGCAACGATTATATTACAGAGCCTTCGATGAAGGGCTTAAAACCTATGTAGGGACAGGTTTGCCCGCCTGCCGGCAGGCGGGCAAACCTGTCCCTACTGACTTCTGCGGACAATGGGGTCAGATCTTAAGTTCCTTTGCGCCCTGCCATAGGCCATGAATATTGCAATAACTGGAGGCAAGTATATTCCCGGGCTTATCGGTCTTAAAGGTAAGCGTTATTTCAGGGTGGGTGTAGACGCTGCTTGTATCCGGGCCGCTAGCCGACTCTCCATGCGCGGAAAACTCCGCCCTACCTATCTGGTAAGGAAATTTCTCTCCGTCTGGGTGGAAAAAAACAGCGATCCAGCGGATATGGTGCTCTGTTTTATTCGGGTGGGCTATCTCAATGCCTACGGTCACGGTGATCTTGAAAAATTCTCCCTTATTTACTTTCTCCGGCGCATCGATCATCGGAACGTGCTTTTCCGCTTTCCAGTCGGCGCTCTGAAATAATTCATTTATTCCCGGCATTTTATTCTCCTCTCTCCTGCTTATTGGGCAAGAATGTCCGCGTATATATCAAGCACATCCTCGCGTTCCATATGCAGAAAATGCCCGACGCCGCTTACAACCTTGATTGAGCAATCAGGGATCTGGGAAGCAAGGAATTTAACATCGTCTAAGTCTATGATAGTATCGTTGGCTCCTCTTAAAAGGACAGTCTTGGCTTTTATGGAGCCTAGATCGATCACTTCGTTCAATTTCCTTGAAGAGATCACAAACGAACCATGCTCGCAAAAAGCGCGCAGCCTCTCTTCTGTCATAGTGCGAAACTGAGAGACGATACCGCGTTTAAGTTGTTCCGGAAGGGCATCTCCAAAGCTGTCTATGAGCAGTTGGGCCATCTCTTCCCGCCGGCCCATATCCATGCTGAAGCCCTTCTTTATCGTCTCTACCAGTTTTTTATTCGGCTTGGTCCCGACGCTGGCCAGGATTAATTTTTTTACCCTGCCGGGGTATTTAGCTGCAAAAACCAGGGCGATTATTCCACCCCAGGAAGCGGCGCATATTGCCGCCTCTTGATCAAGACCCGTGGCCTTCGCCACTGCCGAAAGTATCGCGGCCTGCTCATCAAGCGAAACATTTGCAGGGCCGCTAAGTACCCTGGATTTACCCTGGTTTGGAAAATCAAAAAGCACGATCCTGTAATCGCGGCAAAACCTGCGGACAAACGTCTGCCACATCGCCATAGACTGCTGGGCACCGTTTACGCATATAAGATGCCTGCCTTTATCGCCGAATATCCGGTAGGCGATCTCAAATCTAGACGCCTCTAACAGGCCCTTAGCAAGAGGCATACAGGATTGCTTTGTTTTTTTAGCGGAGGATGCTGCGGAAGTCATCTTTCCCCTTCAAAACCCTTGTGAAACAATACACCGACATACCCAGGATCATCAACCAGGAAAATATCATAAATATCCAACCGCCAGGATTCATCAATACTCCATTATTTGGCCTGTGGGCCTTTAAGTTCCTTGCACTTAGCGGAAAGCCCTTCGGCGATCTGGCTGCCCAGCGTTGCGCAGACTGCTCCGAGCGTCTTGGCCAAACCGGAATAATTATGCGGCTCGATCGGCTGGCGGAATTCCGCCCTTTTGGTAAATAACATCACGTTCTTTTTCGGCTCGATCAGAGACCACTGCGCCGCAAAGACCAGGTCCTTATCAAGCTCGCTTTCTAATTGTGCCACATCTATGATCACCTGGTAATTAACCGGTATCGCGTAATTGCTCGGGAATATCCCAACGGTCGCTCCCGGAAGCATTAAAGTAAGATCCTCTGCTAAGGCGCGCGCCAATCCTACGTCAAGAGATTCTCCCCAACGGTCAAATTGCGCCAAGGTCAGCATCTTATCTTTATCCTGAGTGACGATCTGCGGCCGGTTTTGATAATCGGGGATCTTTACCGGCCCCACCTCGATGATCGTGTCCTTGGGGATCTCAAACGTGGGAACCCCCTCATTTGCCGTTACAGCGCTAAGCATATAAAACCGCGGGGGCGGCGAACTTGAAGGAGAAACGCAGCCGCTCAAGGCCATGGCAGATGAAACATAAATTACAAACATGCCGATTAACATTCCGGATCGCCTCATCTTGATCTCCTGTATTTTATGCTGCCTGGCCTGTTTTAAACCTGTCCCTACGCTTATTGATTAACTGATTTACCCTTTAATAACGCTTCGGGATGCTGCTCAAGATATTCCATAAACAGCCGTATGGAACGCGCCGCCGAAGTCGCTTCTCTAAGTGTGCTGTCCAATTCCAATATGCCCTCAGAATTTACCAGCTTATTCAAGCCCGATGCCGTCTGTTCAAGGTTAGCGCTGATCTCTTTTATCGGTATCTCATTCATGATCTCAAAAATATCCGGGGATATGGGCAGAGTCGGCAATTGCGGATAAGCGTTTATTACATCGTAGATCTTTACCGGCTTATCCGCGTAAAAATCAAACGCCAACATAAGTTGCCCGGTGATAAAATTCTGGATCTCCAGTTTTGCCTTCAAGCCGCGCTTGACCAGGGCATTGTAATCCGGATAACCGATCTTGTCGGGTATACCCTTGACGCGTTCAAGCTCAACGTCAATGACCACCATAATCAGGACCTCATTATCTTTGTCATCATAGAACAGGTTGATATCGCTTATGTTGCCGATTTTTACTCCCCGGAAGATCACCGGCGCCCCCACAGAGAGGCCCTTGACCGAACCGTTAAAATAGAGGACATATTTATCCGCGCGCTTGAACATCATCCCCGAGCCAAAGACCGTTATCGCGATAATAAAAAGCGCCAATGCCCCTACCACAAACGCGCCGATCAAAGTCTTATTTGCTTTTCTGATCAT
>JAUYEC010000139.1 GCA_030691585.1 Candidatus Omnitrophota bacterium | reverse complement strand
ACAAGCGAAACGCCGACGTAATCAATAAATTCCACTTCTTCGAAATTACAGAGCACATCCAGGTATCCGTCGCGCAGGACCTGGCCCGTGGTTTCCACGAGATTGGCGGCGTCCACGTCAATACGGCCGCTTAAATCAAGGATGATGATGTTATCTTTTTGTCTGAGCCTGATCTCCAACATGAAATGATTCTACCGCCTTTCTATATCGCGGACAAGCTTTTTCGTTTAGGATATGTACTGCCGTAAGCACTGGATATTGCGTTCGACAGCTCCCTGGTTTTTCAGGATGAGGGCGCGAGCCCTACATCCCAAAGCCAATGCCACGGCCGGATCATTCAAGAGCCGCTTCATTTCTCTGGCCAGGCTTTCTCTGTCTTTAACCATAATAAAAGCCTGATTCTTTAAAAACAAGGCGGCCAAGTCACGAAAATTAAACATATGCGGCCCGCACAATATGGGTTTTTCCAGCATCGCCGGTTCCAGGAAATTATGGCCGCCGGTTTTGACAAGGCTGCCGCCCACAAAAACTATATCCGCGATAGCGTAGTAATTGATAAGTTCGCCTACTGTGTCCAGGATGAACACCGACCGCGGATTCCGTCGTTCGTCCCCTTCGGGGAGGCTACGCTTCGCTTCGCACTCGTTCGTCGTCCGTTTACCCCGAGCGACCTGTGGTGAGCGGAGTCGAACCAAGTCGAGGGGTCGTTCGTAAAGGCGCGATATTCGTAAAGGCGTAAAACTATACCTGCAAACCAACTTCTCGACTTCCTTTACGCGGTCGGGATGGCGGGGTGCTATCAGCAATTTTAATCCGGGAAAATCCACCAATAAAACCTTGTATGCCGCCAGGATCATCTCTTCTTCACCGGAACGCGTTGAGCCACAGACCCACAATTTATCCGCGGCCACGAGCGAAAGATTGCCGCGGCTTTTGACAAGCTCTCCGGCATCGATCTTAAAAACCGCGCTGTCAAATTTCATGTTCCCGGTGACACTAATATTACCCGGCGCAACACCCAGGCTCACCAGCCTTGATTTATCCATTTCGCCCTGCACGCAAAAAAGGTTTACCTTGGCCAGCACCGGCCTGAGCAGAAATTTTATTGCCGAATACCCCCTGAATGATCCGTCGGATATCCTGCCGTTTACCACCACAACGGGGATATTTTTTTTGCGCAAAGCGCGTATCAGATTCGGCCAAAGTTCAGTTTCGGCGATAATAAATAGTGACGGATCAACTCTGTCTATTACCGAGCGCACGATAAAACTGAAGTCAAAAGGAAGATAGGTGACAAAGTCGTTTCCCGAGGCAAAACTCCTGACGATCTTGTTACCGGTAGCAGTCACAGTGGAGATCACAAATCTCCTGCCCGGAAACATTTCCTTGAGCCTGAGCACCAACCCCTTGACCATCACCGCTTCCCCCACGCTAACGGCATGGATCCAAATCGGCCTCTTTTGATCCAACCCCTTGGGCAGGACACCGACCCTGGCCGGCAGGCCATGGCGGAACTTTTTGCGCAATAGATACAGCGGAAGATGTATTAGGATGACTATCAGGAATACCAGATCGTAAATAATGAACATTTACCTATACCTCTTTTTAGTCGTTCGTCTTTCGTCGTCCGTATTCCGTAGTTTAACGATATACGAAATACGAACGACGGACGACGAATTATGCTCTTGGATGCGCATGATCATATACATTCTTCAATTTCTCGGTAGTCATGTGCGTGTAGATTTGCGTCGTGGATAAATTAGCGTGCCCCAGCAGTTCCTGGACGGTGCGTAAGTCTGCTCCGCGGTTCAAAAGGTGCGTGGCAAATGAATGCCGCAGGGTATGCGGTGACATCCCCTGCCTCATGCCCAAAAGGCGTATATATTTATCTACGATGCCGCGCACGCCTCTTGAGCTTAGGCGCCTGCCGGATTTATTCAAGAACAGCGCCTCGCACTCTTTTTTTCTCTTACCCAGGTATTGCCTCAACGTCTTTATTGCCGCCTCACCTATGGGGGCGATGCGCTCTTTACGGCCTTTGCCCATGACTTTGACCACACCGCTGATGAAATCCACATCCTGGATACTCAAACCCACAAGTTCCGAGATCCTCAGGCCCGTGGAATAAAAAGTCTCTAAGATCGCCCGGTCGCGCAGGCCGCGCTCATCGTCAACGTTTTTGGCGTGCGCTGATTCGATCAACCTGCCCACTTCTTCTTCGGTCATAAATTGCGGAAGGTGCTTTTGCGCCTTGGGGCTGGAGAGAATACGTATGGGATTGTTTTTTAGATATCCCTCGCGGGCAAGGAACCTGAAGAAGCTGCGCAGGGCCGAGAGCTTCCGGCCGATAGTGCGCGAGCTCAAATTTTTTTCTTTGAGTATGGCCAGATATTTCCTCAAGAACAAATAATCTATCTTTTCCAGGTCCAATCCGACGGCATGGTCCCGGAAATCTTCTAAGTCAATGCGGTAATTTATAACCGTGTTGGGAGAATAATTTTTTTCGATTTCCAGGTAACGGATAAATTTGTCTATATATTTATCCACAATTAATCCTGTGAAGTTGGCTCCGCGGGCTTTTCTTTTTCGCCTTCTTCCTGCGGCAGGGCCCTGGAGGTAAAGGTGCACTTGGGGTAATTTGAACAACCGTAAAAGAAACCCCTTGTGGAACGCCGTTCGATAAGTTCTCCGCCGCATTCAGGCTGGGGGCACTTTACTCCCGAGGTGATGGACTTAGAGTTCCTGCAGCGGGGAAAATCCGAGCAACTCAAGAATTTTCCCCGGCGGCCCCATTTGACCACCATCGGCTTACCGCATTTATCGCAAGTCTCTTCGGTAAAAACGACTTCTTTCTTGATGTGCTGCTGGGCGTATTCGAGGCTGGTCTTAAACGGCGCGTAGAAATCCTCCAGGACCTTTGTCCGGCCCAGGCGGCCCTCTTCGATCTCGTCAAGCTCTTCTTCCATGAGTGCTGTAAACTTCACATCCATTACTTTAGGGAAATATTCGCTTAATAATTCGCAGACCTTCTGCCCCAGTTCCGTGGGAGTAAAATAACCCTTGATCCTACGCACATAGTCGCGCAAAAGAAGCGTTGAGATGATCGGCGCGTAGGTCGAAGGCCTGCCTATGCCATCCTCTTCCAAGGCCTTGACCAGAGAGCTGTCTGAATATCTTGGCGGCGGCTTGGTAAAATGCTGCGACGGCAAAAGCTTAACCAGGTCCAAGGCCATGCCTTTTTCCAACGGCGGCAATTCCTTCTTAGGCTTATCCTGGTCGTCATTGGCCTTATCGTAGGCCGCGGTAAAACCGGCAAAGACCATTCGGGACCCGGAGGCGCCAAAAAGATAAATGCCTGCCTCAATATCCACTGAAGTCATCTCCATGCGCGCGGGATTCATCTGGGAGGCAATAAAACGGTTATAAATGAGTTCGTATAATTTGTACTGGTCACTAACAAGGTAATCCTTAAGGCTTTCCGGAGTCCTAGAGGTAAACGCAGGTCTGATCGCTTCGTGCGCCTCCTGGGCAAGTTTCTTCACTTTATAAACATTAGGCTTGGGCGGAAGGTAATCTGCGCCGAATTTTTTTGTGATCAACCCCCTGACCTCTTTTATCGCCTCGGGAGCTACGCGCGGGGAATCAGTACGCATATAAGTGATCAAACCAATAGGATTATCCTGGCCGATATCAATACCTTCGTACAGCTGCTGTGCCAGCATCATCGTCCGCTTGGCAGTAAATCTCAATTTATTAAAGGCCTCCTGCTGCAGGGTACTGGTAATAAACGGGGCTTCGGGATTACGTTTCTTCTCGGACTTTTTTACCTCCGTAACCTTAAAAATCTGGCCGGGGATCCCGACGGTAACTTTATCCGCGGCCTCTTTATTTTTTAACTCCGCTTTAAAGCCTGCGATCTTTTCCAGTTTAGCCAGGAACTGGCTGTGCGTGCTGTGGGGCTTCTTTAATTCGGCTTCGATCTCCCAGTATTCCTGGGGATTGAATTTCTGGATATCTTTCTCCCTGTCCACGATCAATTTCAGGGCCACCGACTGCACTCGTCCCGCGGAAAGCCCGCGGGCTATTTTTTTCCACAATAAAGGGCTGAGGAAATAACCCACCAGGCGGTCAAGCAGCCTGCGGCCAACCTGGGCCTCGATCATGTTCAGGTCAAAATCGCGCGCGGCCTTAAAGGCGCTGCTGACCGCGGCCGGTGTGATTTCATGGAAACTCACGCGCAGGACTTTTTTCTTTGCGCCGATATTTTCCCGGATGTGCCAGCCGATGGCCTCACCTTCGCGGTCAGGGTCAGTGGCGATGTAAATGTGGTCCTTGCCTTTTGCTTCTTTCTTTAACTCATCGAGGATCTTGCGCTGGCGCGGGATGACCGCGTATTCCGGAGCAAAATCATGCTCAATATCCACACCCAGCTTTTTCTGCGGCAGGTCTATAATGTGGCCCATGGAAGAGACCACGGTGAATTTTTCTCCCAGTATCTTGCCGATTGTCTTAGCCTTGGTCGGCGATTCCACGATCACTAAGCTTTTTGCCTTCATCTTATCCTTTCAAATTATTACAATATGGTTTTTGGTCTTGTAGGGACAGCATAATATGCTGTCCCTACATTTTACTTTTAACAGGCAACAAACTGATTCCCGGATACCTGTCGGATCAGCTTCTTGATCTGCAACCTAAGAAGTATACCTGATAACCGCGGAATATCCAA
>JAUYEC010000120.1 GCA_030691585.1 Candidatus Omnitrophota bacterium | reverse complement strand
GTAATAGTTGCGCCCGGGTTTGGCGCCGTCGCATCCGCCGATGAGGAAAAAACGCCTGATCTTTCCGGATTTAACCGCGGCAATGATCAAATCCTTCAGGCCCAATATTGCCGTGTGGTGAAAACCCGTGGTGATCTTTTTTCCCGGCGCCTCCGGCAGAGGGGGAAGGGCTTTGGCTTTCTTTATCAAAGAAGAAAAATCCCTTCCTTTAATATGCTCCGCCCCATGAATACCGGTAATACCGACAGTAAACAACCTGTCCAGGTACGATTTATCCGGCGGTATCAGCACACAGTTGGTGGTCGCCAATATAGCGCCGCTAAATTCATTAAATTCTTTCTTCTGTTCCTGCCATGCGCCCCCGTAATTTCCGGCAAGGTGCGAAAATTTCTTTAATCCGGGGTAGCCGTGCGCCGGCAGCATCTCGGAATGCGTGTAAATATTAATACCGCTGCCCTCAGTCTGCCTGAGCAGTTCATAGAGATCCAGGAGATCGTGGCCAGTAACCAGGATCCCCGGGCCGGCCTTAGTCCCGGTATCGACTTCTGTGGGCACGGGATTACCGAACCTCTGCGTATGGGCCTTATCCAGCAACTCCAGTACCTTTAAATTCATTTGCCCGCACTTTAAAACCATGTTCAAATGATCATCCAAGTCGAAACTTACGTTAGTCACGGTCTTAAACAGGGCCTCATGCATAAAGGCATCCACCTCTTCATCCCTGGCACCCAATTCCCGGGCATGATACGCGTATGCCGCGATACCCTTTAGGCCATAAAGCAAAGTATCCTGCAGGCTCTGAATATCTTCATTTTTACCGCATACTCCTGACTTCGTGCAACCGCTTCCCCCGGCTGTTTGCTCACATTGATAACAGAACATCAGTTCCCTCCATTTCTTTTTTTTAAAAAATCCGCTCCGGCGCAAAGAGACGCCGCCTTGCACCAATCCAGGCACGAAGGCATACACTTTCGCCTCAGTAAACACGCGCAAGCCGGGCATTTTACCTTTAATTCATCGGAAAAAATTTCCGCGCCATAGCCACAGGACGGGCAACGCAGCATTTCGGCACTGACCTGTTTTTGGCCCTGGCCGGGACATTTTAAAAACATATTATTTTCCCTCCAACAACGAGGCTATAGTTATGGAATTAAGCTCCTTAACGACATAATCCTCGATAGACTGTATTTTTTTTCTTAAGGCGCAGGTTTTCTTATTGGGACAGCTTAATTTTTTAAAAAAACACTCGTTGAGTTTTACCTGGCCCTGGAAAATAGAGATCAATTCCACTAAAAATATCTTCTTGGGGCTCCTGGCCAGCAAAAAACCGCCGCCCTGGCCCTTTGATGACCTAAGGACCTTCTTCTTACTCAAAACCTGCAAAAGTTTACGCAAAAAACTGCGCGGGATTTCCATTTTTTCCACCAACTCTGAAACGGACACCGCGCGCTTGGGATTCCGCGCGATAAAACAGACCGCTCTTAAGGCATAATCGGTGTTGCGGGTGACGAGTTTCATTTCTTGCTCTCCAGTAGGCTGCCGGTTATATTATTAGCTAATGATACTATATTAGTATCATTTGTCAAGTGTTTTTTTAACAAAATTCTCTACTCTCTAAAAAACTTACCTGTTTTTAGTATTATACCGGAGGGGATAAGCTGGCTAACGCCTTAGATGTTATTTCTTTTCTTCGGGTTTTGTTCCACAACAGCACTTGCCCTTCTTTTTCATCACAAGACAGGCCACAACAGCTGCGACTATCAAAATAGCTATCCAGATCATTTCTTTCACCCCCTTCACAAGATCCTTAAAAGACCGCCCGCGCCTGCCAGGTTTACTCCGGGGCGCAGCAAAGCTATATTTTCTTTATGTCTTTGGTTAGAAAATAACTCAATATCGTCCTGATGACTACAATAGCGCCCAGGATGCCCAGGGTTTGCCAGGTAGGTGTAATAATCGTCTTGACGATGTCTCCGGCGATAAAGAATTCCAGGGCGAGCACAAGATAACTTCCCAGCTTCAGGCGGATGGCTTCATTTAATTGCATCGCCTGCTTAGGGTGCAATATTTCTTTTTTCAAAAACTCATAGAAGGAAAGGATTATACCCCAGATGGTGATCAGGGCACCGATGATATTCAGGACAAAACTGATATTGTTAATAACACTATGGAACATATCCATGGCATAACCTCCTCTCAGAGCTTGTTGGTCTGGTTTCTGATACCGTCAAGCTCGTCTTTTATGGCCCTGATTTCCTGCAATATCGTTTTCTGGCCCGCTAAAAGCTCATCAAGCCTGGCGGACACCGCTTCTTCGGTTGCCTGCGCCTCTAAAGGCATTTGAGCGAATAAGCCGATCGTCGCGGCAGCAATAAGCAATAGAACAACTATCAACGCTGTTTTTCTTGTCCTCATCATCCCTCCTGATTAATGGCCCCGCCTAGCTCATAAGTAAAGACGCCAGGGCATACGCTGCCACTAGAGTGTTATTATAAGGTCAAAATATTGAAGATGCAAGATAATCCCTTAAATTCTCCTTGCATTAATCTCTAATTCATATATAATTTTTCTATATGAAAACCATGTATCTGTTTTTTGTAATAATATTTGCTCTAACATTGTCTGGCGGCACGGTTTGGGCACAAGAAAGCACCCCGGCGCAAGAAACATCCACGATCCAGGAAACAGCTATTCAAACACAAGAACAGGTTGCCACGCCGCAGGCAAAACAGCCCCCCGCACCCGAAGCAAGTTCACCCAAATGCCTCTCAGGCATAGAGCTCCTCACCGGTTTCGGCTGGGGTAAATTACGCGTGGCCAAAAGAAATTACAACGCCATCCCCTTCATGCTTGACCTGGATTTCGACCTCAAGCCCTTATTAAATAAAATCAATATCAAACCCCGTTTTCTGGTCCAAGGCGTTATCGAGCCCTATGCCTCTTTTATCACCTCGCCTGAATCCAACGTTGAGATCGGCAACGCCTTCCTGATAAAAATCGGTTTTTTGCCGGAAACCTCAAAGATACAACCTTATTTCAAAGGCGGAGCAGGCATGACCTATATCAGCCTGCATACCCATGAACAGGGCACGCAATTTAATTTTATAGAATACGGCGGGTTGGGCGCGCATTATTACTTCACCAAAGACACTGCCTTTACCCTGGAAGGCCGTTTCCGCCATCTCTCTAACGCCGGCATCGGCAGCCCGAATACCGGCATCAATTCGTATTTTGTCGTAAGCGGCATAACCAAAAAGTTTTAATAGCCCAATAGAAAATGTAAAAAAGGGCCAGAATTAATTCTGGCCCTTTTTTTATTCCCTTTTAATCAATATTTCAGCTTAAACTTACCAGGATTATCCCCACCACAATACAGATCGTGCCCAACCAGCGCTTAAGATCAACCTTCTCCTTTAAGATCAGGCTGGACCCAAAAGCGATAAAAACATAATGCATGCTGTCGGCGGAAAACGCGTAGTTAAGGTCCACCTTGGATAAAATAAAGAGCCAGATACACAATGACAACAGGGCAAAGATCCCGCTAATCCAGACCCGCGGGGTAAGAAGCAGCTTGAACATGAAAAATAGGACCTTAAAAATGTTTTTGGAAACGGAAATATTCAGCGAATTTATCGCCGACTTCAGGAAAAGCTGGTTAACGGTATCGCAGATACTGGTAAGGACGATCAGATACAGTATCGGGAACAGATCCGCCCTGATCATGACAAGGACTCCTTGTCTTTGGTGCTCAGGGAAACCGAGATCACCCCGACTAAGATAAAAAATATCCCGCCCCATCTTAAGAGGCTCACCTTCTCATGGAGAAAGATAATGGAAACAAGCGGGACCGTGATATAGCTTAAGCTTGCTACGGGGACCGCGACACTCAGGTCGATCTTCGCCAGTATCCCGGACCAGGTTATGAAAATCATTGTGGCACTTATAATTCCTACCCAGAGGTAAGGCGATGAAAAGGCCATGCGCAGAAAGACAAAAATATCTGCTGCCTTGTATACGGTAAAGACGCCGGGCGAAATCGCGGCTTTCTTGAAACAATACTGCGTCAATGTCTCGAGGAGGTCGGTCAGAATAAGAAATAACAGGATATTTAAGGTGAGTTTCTTTTTAAGCATATTTATGGGCAAGGATCCGCCCGGGAGGGACAATAGGCCTTTTTTAAACAATTATATACGTCCTTTAAGGTTTTAAACGCAATGTAGGGCAATTTTTCTTCTTTACAAAAGTTAAGAAGATACCCTTTGGCAAAAACTACATCGGCGTATTTTGCAGGGCATCGGTCCGACCGGCCGTCACCAATGTAGAGTATTATAGAATTTTTCCCGGCATATAACAAGAGATTTTTCTTTTTACAGTGGGCGCAAGCCGGGCATTTTTTGTCTGTGTGCGGGAAATAGGGAATGAGCCGTCCCCGGGACAAGCGCGCATGATTAGCATACACTACTACACCTTTGACACCGTGGTGTTTTAAGATACGGTTAAGCATATAATCAAAATTATCGCTTACAATAGACGGAGTTATGCCGTAATTGCCAAGAAGCTGCAGCACCTTTTTAAAATAGGGGTCTAACTTTATACCAGATAAATATTTATCCAGCCGCTCTCTTGAAACACTCATACACTTGATCTGTCCTTCCAGGCATTGGCGGGAGCCGATCTCGCCCTTCTCCCACTTGGTTTCCAGGCCCTGCCAGCTTTCGTCAACGCCAAATTGCAAAAGCATATCATCAAAGACATCGCAAGTGGCAATGGTATTGTCAAAATCAAAAAAGACCGCGGCCCGGCCGGGTTTTAAGGCCTCAGCTAATAAATTCATACGTTGCCGTAATTCTTTTGAACGATCAGGCAAAAATAACCCCCTTATTCGAACCGCCCGGGTAAACATGCCGCGCAAAACGCGCATTTTCCGGATTTAATATTATTCTCCAGAATACTGAAGTCCACCCTTTTAATCAATATTTTTTTGCAGTTGGGGCAGTATGTGTCATTGCCCCAATCAACATTCCCGGCATATACATAATTAAGGCCCGCGCGCTTGCCGATAACGCAGGCCTTTTTGAGCGCTGCCTCCGGTGTCGCCTGGCGGTCGCTGAATTTATAATCCGGATGGAAACGCGAAACGTGCCACGGCATATCTTTATCAATACCGGCAATAAAACCTGCGATTCCGGCAAGCTCCTCCTCTGAATCATTCTCGCCCGGAACAATCAGAGTGGTGATCTCCACCCAGATACCCATTTTTTTCATGAGTTTAATGGAATCAAGCACGGGCTGCAGGGTTGCGGAACAAATCTTTTTATAAGACGCATCCTTAAAAAATTTAAGGTCCACGTTGGCCGCGTCCAGATACGGCTCGATCATCGAAAGCGCCTCAGCGCTCATATAGCCGTTGGTAACAAAAACATTGGATAATTTATTTTCTTTGGCGATCCTGGCTATATCCAGGGCGTATTCAAAAAAAATCGTGGGCTCGGTATAAGTGTAAGAAATGCTCCGGCAGCAGCAACGAAGTGCCGCTGCGACAATATCCCGAGCGGGAACCTCTTTTTGCGCGGCACCCAAGAGAATATCCCGCGTTGATGCCTGCGATATCTGCCAATTCTGGCAAAATCCGCAATGAAAATTGCAGCCGACCGTAGCCAGGGAATAACTATAAGTTCCGGGGAGAAAATGATACAGCGGTTTCTTTTCTATAGGGTCCACCTGTAAAGCGCACGGATTTGCGTAAACATGCGTATAGAGTTTGCCGCCTGAATTTTGCCTGACCCCGCAAAACCCGAATTTATTTTCGGCGATCCTGCAGCCGTGGCTACAGAGAAAACACCTGACCATCTGCCCGTCCAATTGCTCATAAAGCAGGGCTTCTTTTTTCATATCCTTAGGCCGGTAACAATGTTTTCCGCGGCCGGTAAAACGTTTAAGGACGACTCGTTTTGTTTCTGTGTATCATTATTTTTTTTAAAGAAAAATATATCCGCAGATGCCCCTAGGCCCAGATCGCAGTAGTGACAGGTAAGTGCGCAGGAAAGCTCAATTAATTCCCGGTCAAATTCCCCTCTTCCCAAAGAAGTGGGCCCGGCCATATCAGCCCCGGGGGAAAATAAATAATCCCCTTCTTTTGCCGAATCGGCAAGCAGCTGATTTTCCTTTTCATTACGGCCAACCGCAAGTTTTGTATTCGCTGAAATCCGCAAATGCCGGCCTACTTTTAATAATTCCAGATTATCCGCGTTTAATTCCTTATGAGCAATGAGTTCCCTGAGCCGCTGGGAAAAACGGGGGTCGGTCAACAGGCATCCGCCTGCGGGCTGGCCATAATCCTTGATCTTTAACCGGCCGGCTAATTCCAGCTGCGGCTTGCGTGTCCTGCCGCTGAAATTCAAGAGGTCTTGCCTCCGGACCCATCCCTGTTTTTCCGGAATAGTTTCAGGCAAGAGCCGCGCTGACAACGGCCGCAGGATCAAATCCTCTAAGCCGGATTCTTTCTCAATGACGCTTAACGCCTGGCGGTTCTGTGACATCGGCCGCTGGCCGAGGACTTCTCCGGTGATGACAAAAGAAGCCCCGAATTTATCCAATAACTGCCGCGCCTTGGAGAGCATCATGATCTTGCAATCTATGCAGGGATTCATGTTGGAGCCGAAACCGTGTCTTGGATTTTCCAGCAGTTTTAAAAATTCACCGCTGATATCGACACAATTCAGGCAGGCGCCCAAAGAATCCTGATTATACACCGGGTCTTTTTTGCAAAAAGGGATCTTGAAATTCAAGGGGATGACTTCAACGCCCAGGCTGTTGACCAACCTTGCCGCCAATATGCTGTCAAGCCCTCCTGAAATCAAAGCAATGGCTTTCATATTTTGATTATTTTAGATTGTTCGGGGCGGGTTTAATTATCCCAGGCAGGGTTTTCTTCCCTTATTGGCCTTCTTTGAACGCCAGTTAAGTTTTCCTCTTCTCTTACGCTTTCCCATTTTTTCCTCTCTTAAGTTTTATACTTTCGCGGCCTGCAAAACCGCGTTCTTTAAGGACGCGGATGAGTTAAAAACCGCTCAAGTATCCGGCTTTTAGGGCTTTAGAAACTCCGGGTTCAAACCCGGGGAGCTTCATAATAATTTTCCGGTATGGACTCGGATATGCGCCTGATGGCTTCGGCCACACATATGCGGATAGCTTTTTCCATGGGCGTCCTGGCATAAGCGCAGAGGCCGTCGGCCAAAGGGCCCTGGCCGGGAAAAATACCCGAGATATCCGTTGCCTGGCCCTGGACCAGGGACGTGGTCAACACCTTGGAAGTGGCGGCATCAGCAACGCGTATTTCAAGAGCCATATGCGCCTTGTTTAAGCTGCTGCCCAAAAATCCCCCTAAGGCGCCGCGAGCTTCCCCTCCGCCGCCGCCTATCCCGGAGCTGCCTCCGGATACCTGAGGCTCAAACTCCGTGACCGCAGCGGATATGATCAATTCGGGTGTTTTTGGGCCTTCACCGCCTTCGAGAGGAACAACGGTATGTTCGTTGTCCCCGCGTTCCACCAGCACGAAACGGTTTGTGGCAGTCAAACCTTTTACCACCATTTGGCGCAACTGCGCGCCTATTTCGCTGGTGGCCTTAGCTGCTTTAACGTCAAAATCCGCAAGCGCCACAGTGGCGCGCGGCCCCGAATATGCCGGCACTATAGGCGGCAAGACAATTTTTATTGTCGCCTTCTTTGATGAATCTGGAGAAAAACATCCGATCAGCACCAGAGGAACCAGCCCTAGAAAAAAAACAAAGGTAACTCCGGTAATAAGACTATGTTTTATCTCTGCTTTGGGATATAATTTAATCATTTTATCACTATATTACCGAGTAATAGCCGGGCTGTCAAGGTAAAACCACTGTAGGGGCGGGTTTGAAACCCGCCCCCTACAATAACTTCTGCAATGAAACAAGCCCACGGGCCATCTTCCATGGCCTTTGCTTTCGTATCTGGCTCTGCGTGCTTGAGCCTCCGCTGACAATGATCGTTCTTATGCCGGCACGCCGGCCTGCCTGGGCATCTATAACCATATCTCCTATATAAAGGACCTCGTTTTTCCTCAACAAAAATTTTTTCCTTATTTTATTGAGTATCTCGGGATGCGGCTTGCCCGCTTTGAGTTTATCGGCGCAGAGCACGTATGCAAAATATTTTTCCAGGCCAAGATGCCTGATCAGGATGCGGGAGAATTTTGTCGGCCGGTTGCTGGCCACGGCAAGCAGGTAGCCGCGCGCTTTAAGATAACTCAATACCCTCTTTGCGCGAGGCAACAGCCGCGAATCCTCTAGCAGGCTTTTTTTGTGGTGCCGGCGGTATAAAATAACCGCCTTTTTAAGCTGGCCTGGTTCAACAAACGGCGCCAGCAGATTGCTGTCTCCCCAGCCCACTGCCCGACGGATGACTAAACCGCTTTGAGAACAATAGTTAAGCTCGCGCATAGCGTGGTTGAAACTGCGGATTATCGCCCGGTAGGCGTCAATCAACGTGCCGTCCAGGTCGAATATGACCAGCTTGATATCGCACTTATTAGACATAGTTAAAACGATAAAGGCAGGGAGAAAAAACGCCCTGCCTTTATTATGGATGATTTAATTTCAAAACGATCACGGCTCCGAAGGAATGGCTGGGGCCTCGGATTCTCCGATGACTTCCGCGGCCTCTTTACTCAAGTTCCTGGCGATATTACGGTTATCCGCGGATATTATGTAATCAATACTCAGGGTATCGTTTGGTTTTATCTCATCCAGGGATTTGACGTTATCGTATACCGTCTTGTCATCGACATTGACGGTCATTTCTCTTTCCTGGTCTGTTTCATAATCAAGGCACTTGACCACAATGGCCTTGTTGGTGGGATCCACGCTGACCACTTCTCCCCAGACCCATTGCATCTCGGATTCATCCTGAGGGGCGGGCGGTTGCATTAGCTCCTGCCGGAGGATTTCCTCCTGCCATTGCTGTGCCAGGGCCTGCGCCGGCAAACAGGCCGTAAAGGAAAAAAAGGCCGTTATTAATACCGCTAAATTCAATTTATTGCTCATCGGCCACCTCCCTAATTTTTTTAACACAGAAAAAGGGTCGAAAGATCTGTCATGCTATTAAAATGCGCTCTTTAAACGCGGTTTCAGCTTAAAGTATATCAAGGTCACAGCGTACGCCTTGAGGAGATCTCCCGGTATAAAAGGCAGAAAACCGATGAACAACAGCCTGGCAAGACTTTGCCCCAAAACAAATTTAAGCCAGATAACGCCGCAGACCAACAGAGCCAGGTCCGCAAGAAATACCGCCAGAAATACTCCGAAAAAACTATCCCCCGCGCGCTTAATATAACTGCCCACCAGGTAGCTGGCTAAAACAAAACCAACAAGATATCCGCCGGTGGGGCCCAAGGCGTAAAACAGGCCGGAGCCGGCACCGCTGAATATAGGGATTCCGGCTAATCCTAAAAATATGTACCCCATCTGGCTGGAAGCGCCGAGGCCTCCACCTAAGGCGGCGCCCGAGAGCAGGACAAAAAAAGTCTGGAGAGTAAGCGGTACCGGAGTAAAAGGCAGAGGGATGCGCACAAAAGCTCCGAGTGCCGTCATAATTATAAATACAGAAACACCGAAAACCCGGCACAACGTCTTACTGGAGATGACCTCTCTTGTTAAGATCGCTTCCATTGTCCACCTTTCTTAAAAAGCGCAGGTTACCCTTCGACTCGCCTCACTTCCAAATTAAACAGGGCTCGCTCAGGGTAAACCTGCGTTTATTGATTGTTAACCTACAGATACTTATTCCTTGGCTATGGCTAACGTGATCACACCGGCCAAAATCAGGAATAACCCAATGCAGCCTTTTATCAACGATACCAGATCCAACCACCATGCTTTTATTGCCAGAGCGCCGAGCAGTAAAAACGCGATCCCCAAAATCACCTTTAAAATGGTCGGCATGATATTCTTTTTTTCCGCCTGCTTTATTTCCTCTGCCATCTCTACACCTCCTTACCCACAAGGGTACACCGGCCAATTGCGCACAAGCGCATACTGGCGCATCCTTATGCGCCAGGTACATTTAGCGCCGGGTATTTCAATTAACTTTTGTTTTCCAGCGGCGATGCATCCAACCCCATTCCGCCGGATACAGCCGAATATAGGACTCTATGATACCGGTCAACCTTTGGATATTCTTAATGATTGTTTCGCGCCCGTCCTCCCCTGCTTCCAACTCTATCGCCGGTTCAAAAACGATCCGGTGCCTGTCGTCGGGCTGGCGGATAATAAAACACGGCACAAGAGCGGCCTTGGTACGCTGGGCCAGGACCACGGGGCCGGTCGCAGTGGCCGCCTTTTGGCCGAAGAAATCCACGAATACGCCACCGGTGCCAAAATTTTGATCAATAGGAATAAAGACTACTTCGTTGGCGCGCAGCGCATCTATCGTAGAGTGCACGCAGGTATTGCGCGGCTGGCTGTAAATCGTCTTGATGTTCAGCGCCCGGCGCTTATCCATAAAAAACTTTTCTACATGAACATCTCTCATCGGCCGCATAATACCTGCGACCTTATAACCTTCTAGACTGAGCTTGGACATGAGAAGCGGGAAATTGCCAAAATGCGCGCTGACTAAAATCACTCCATTACCCTTATCCAGGGCGCGATCAAGATTGCCTTTGTTAACGATCTCCACGCGTTTCTTAAGAAGCTGCGGCCGGTCCATCAGGAAGAGAAGTTCGATCGCCGACTTAGCCATAAAAACAAAACAATCCCTGGCTATCTTTTCCAATTCCGGCCGGGATTTTTCCTTGCTAAAAGCAATACCCAGGCTCTCTATGGCTATCTTTTTCTGTTTGGTGACAAAACGATAGCCTATACTGCCTAACCCATCGGCAAAACCGTACATAAAACGCCAAGGTATTATCTTGATTATCAAAGAACACCAGTATAACCCCAAGCGGGCAGCAAACCTGCCCAGACTTTTATTTATCTTCTTAAAATCCATCGTTGTCTAAATCCATTTAATTATAACAAATAACCCGCGAATTACAAGTGAATTTATAACCTGTCTTGCGCGACCCCGGTTAAATTTATCCTGCGGAAGCCGCTGGTATATATCGGCAGGGCTCCGGTATATGCCTTGACCGAGGCCAGGATAAAATCCGGTTCACCCAGCGCTTTAAGCGGGACCTTCAAATTCAATTCGCGCAGGGACCAGGCCATTGACGCTCCGGGTATCTCCACCATTCTTGGGCCGTCAAAAGCCCTGATTTTATCGTAGAGAGTAAGGATATAAAGTTTAGGCATACGCTCAAAAGGCGTCTTATAACTATAACCAAAAAGATAGATCCAGCAGGCTGCCCGGCTCTTGGCAGTTGTCTTGGTTTTCTGAACGCAGATCCTGAGATTTCCGTCTTCAATAAAAAATTTGACCGGCCCGCTTGCCCTTGGAAGCCCCGCGTTCTTCGACGGAACAGGAGGCAGGCATTTGCCGGAGAGGCCAAGGAATGATCTTGCCATGCAGGCGAAATCCCACAACCTGTTTGTCTTCTCAGGGTTTACAACGGGTTTCTTTTGCTCCGGTGCCAGGTCAATTACGGTGAAATCCCCGAACAGTTCGTTCTTGCGCACAAAAGAAAGCAAATAAAACGCGCTGGAATTGGTCTGGCTGGGGTAAAAAAGCACACCGCGGTGCTTGTTCTTCAATTGTTGCGGAGTGAGCCGGTGTTTCCACCAGGCAACATCCGTTCCGATCAGATCCTGCGGCGGCTCCATTGTCAACAGCGGATGAAGATGCCTGGGCATCGGCCAGCCATAGGCATGCACCAGATAAGGATAGACGCGCGGGCTAGGCAGCTCTTTTTTCAAGTCAGCCAGGGCCACTTGTAAAAATAGATACAGCGCCTTATGGTCGACGTTTACGTCGGCGGCATGCGATACAAAGATCTTATTCGGCTTGAACTTCAAGAGGACGTCTTTCAGGTCCTTAAGGATACTTTCTGCTACATACGGGGCACCCGGTGAAAGAGCGTTCTTATAAGGCACTGCCGAGATGCGCGTCATGATACTCCAAAAAGGACTTTTGGTCTGCCAATACCGGCTGAATATATCAAAGGTCCCGAAATCCGGATAGCCCAAAAAAATAAGCTTATCCTCACCTAACCCCAGGTATTTCATCGCTTTTATGGCTTCGTTACGGCGCACCTGGCCCATAGCGGCAAAATCCCACCTTGTGATAGGCGGGATTTTCCTGTAAACAATGAAGGCCAACTCATTATGCTCGCCGTAAGTCAGATAGGCCACGCGTACATCAGCACCCCGCGCCTTCGCCTGTTGGATGATCCCGGCGCAGGCAATGGTTTCATCATCGGGATGAGGCGATAAAACCAGGACGCGGTCGGCCTTATCAAAGCGTTCGATGTTGGGGAAGTTTTCCGCGCCGGCATAACCAAGCCAGAAGCCGAAGAGTAGAAATAACAGGAATAGGCTCTTACGCATAGTGGTTTATTTTATCATAGAAGCATTGTCAATACAAAAGCAATTACGTAATTCAATGTTGGTTGTTCGTCTTCCGTCTTCCGTCTTTGTTAAATGCTGTTAACGGAATACGGTATACGGACTACGAACGACGAAAAAAGCGACTAATTCCATTTGCAACTGCGCGCATTTTATATATAATAATATCAATGCAGACAGATATCCGGGCACATTACGGCAAGATACGCTCTATCCTGCTTTTCATCCTGGTCTTGAACTGGGCAGTGGCCGCGGCAAAGATCGTTTACGGCCTTTTAAGCCGCTGTTCGAGCATGACTGCCGACGGCTTCCACTCTCTATCGGACGGCGCCTCCAACATCATCGGTATTATCGGCATACATTTTGCCTGCCAGCCCACTGACAGGGACCATCCTTACGGACACAAAAAATACGAAACGCTTTTCTCTCTTGCCATCGCGGTATTTCTTTTTATCGTCGCCTTTAACCTGGCCAAAGAAGGCATAGAGCGCTTCATAACACCTGTCGTACCCAACATCAGCGCCATCAACTTCATCGTAATGTTTATCACCCTGGCGGTAAATTTCTGGGTGATGCGCTACGAACACAAAAAAGGCCTGGCTCTGCGCAGCGATATCCTGATCTCAGATGCCATGCATACAAAAGCGGATATCTTTACCTCGGTATCGGTCATCATAACGCTGGTCCTGATTAAATTAGGGTACCCGGCACTGGATCCTATAGCTACGATTTTGATCGCTATGTTCATCATCCATGCCGGCTGGGATATAGTCAAACAGAGCTCTGCCGTGCTCTGTGACACCGCGGTGATCTTAGACGACAAAAAAATAACTGATATCGTGCTGACGGTAAAAGGCGTTAAGAATTGCCATAAGATACGCACGCGCGGAAGGCCGGACGACATCTATATTGACCTGCACGTGCAGGTCCACCCGGATATGCATATAGACAACGCCCACAAGGTAAGTTACGCGATTGAAGAAGCGATAAAGATTGCTATTCCGGAGGTCACCGACGTGGTGGTACATATGGAGCCGCCGGATGACGCAGAACAACCAAAGGCCTGACCAGGAAAAATAGGGCAATCAAGGCGCATATCAAAATAAACCAATCACCGAAACGGCAATAAAAAGAAGGCCCGGCCCTGGTAACAGATATCTCCTGAGTTTTATAACCCTGCACAAAAATCTCCCTGTCAGAATCATCCTTAACCACGGAAATAATCTTTCCCGTTGGATCAATAAAACAGGAAATGCCGGTATTGGCGCTGCGCGCAAGATTCAGGCGGTTTTCTACCGCGCGCAGTACCGAGGCCTGAAGATGCTGAAAAGGCGCCGAAGTATATTTGTACCAGGCGTCGTTGGTGATATTAACCAGGAAATCCGCTCCGTTACGCGTGAAGTTGCGCGATAACCCGGCAAACACGTCCTCAAAACAGATCAGCGCGGAAAAATTTAGCGGCTCGCTGCTGCCGGCGGGATGGATGGTAAAAACACTGTATTCATTACCTTTAGCGATATCTCCTATCGGCACGATCGTCTCCAAAAACGGTAAAACATCCTTGAGCGGGATGTATTCGCCAAAAGGCACGCGGTGGATCTTATTATATCTAGACAACTCCCCCTGAGGCTGAACAAGTACCGCGCTGTTAAAATACAATCCGTCTTTGGTAGTTATTGTGCCGATAAGGATAGGCGCCCGGATCGCAGCCGCCATATCTTTTACTCTCTGAAGATAACCCGGCTCCTCCTCCAGGACCACGGGAAATGCCGCCTCCGGCCAGATCACCAGGTCCGGTTTGTCTGCGGCTGCGGCCGCGGTCAGGGTGATGTAGCGATTCATAATAAATTCATTATAATCGGGCACCCATTTATATTCCTGGGGAATGTTGCCTTGGATGACGGAAACTTTGATCCGTCGTCCGCCTGCCCCGAGCGAAGTCGAGGGGTCGTCCGCCTGCCCCGAGCGAAGTCGAGGGGTCGTTCGTCGTTCGTTAATTCTATAAAAACCGTAAGATAAAACTAAAACCAAAAACAAAACCAATAAAACAGACGCTTGTGCCAATCGCCGGGCCTGCTTTGTCCGCAAGGCATAGATAAGTTCGACAATGGCTACATTAGCAAACATGAGCAAAAACGATACGCCCCAGGTGCCGGTAATATCGGCGATCTGAATAAAAGGCAGATAAAGATATTGAGAGTAGCCCAGAAGCGCCCAGGAAAAACCCAGGATGGGGAAAACGGTACGGAGGTATTCCAGCAGGACCCAGGCCGAAGGAATAAATATCAAGGCCCAAAGCTTAGATTGCCTGGTACAGGGACGGATAATTAAGCCAAAGATCGCAAAATATGACGCCAGATAGACCACCAGGACGATTGTGCCGATAAGTGTAACGTGCACCAGCCAATAAATAGTGCCGGCCCAGAAAACTATTCCCGTGATCAGGAATAAAAAAAACGCCTTCCTTAAGGACGTATCTTTAAGCGCCAAAAACACCGGCACAAACCCGAACCAGGCCAGGAACCCGAGGTTAAAACTGGAAAACGCCAACGCCAAAAGCGCTCCCGAAACTATCGCCTGAAATATACCCTTTTTCATCTTCGCAATTGTCGTCTTCATTATTGATATTTTAACATTACAACCACCCGAAACAAAGATAAATAAGAATTACGCCCCTTGGGCGACTTTGTGGAGAATCTCAGAGATAAATGTCTGATACTTTAGCCCCATTTTGCGCGCTTTTTGCTTGATGGTCTCCAGGTCAAACTTATTGACGCGAATATTAAGGACCGCGTTCTTTTTCCTGTGTTCGATCGCTCGCATGATCATATCGTATTCTTCCTTGCCCACAGGAACGAATTCTTCGGCATGATCCTCAATCCACTGTTCCTGCCTGGTTAACTTGATCTTTCTCATAT
>JAUYEC010000089.1 GCA_030691585.1 Candidatus Omnitrophota bacterium | reverse complement strand
CAGGTCATTCACCCGAACTCCGGCGACCAGGTCGCACTCGTCCAATAAAGCCACGAGATCGGGTATGATCTTGGCGTCATGTTGGCCGTCCGCGTCGAAAAATACAAGTTTCTCATTAGAAGCCTGCGCTATCCCGGTTTTGAGCGAAGCGCCGTAACCGTAATTCTTCTCGTGCTTGATCAGCTTGATACCCTTAAAGGCCGAGGCGACCTTTTGTGTCCCGTCTGTTGAGCCGTCGTCTATCACGATGATCTCATCTGCGGGAAACAGCTTTGTAAGATTACCCAGAACCTCCGACAGGCCGCGTTCTTCATTAAATGCAGGAATAATTATAGAAAATCCCATTTAGCGCTCCCTTTTAATATTTATCCGGCCGTTTATAGGCCCATGCGACCCATCCGGCCGTGGCTTTCAATTTCGTGATCGTTATATTGTGAAAATTGCAATTATCAAGCAACTCATACACTTGCTTTTTGCTAAACCTGTATTCAATAGGCGCGCCGAATCGATCAAACAGGTCTGAGCGCAGGCCAAAAGGAGAACGGCCAAAATTAAACGGGATATTTTCGGCGATCGAGCGCGTTTTATCAAATTTACTCAAAATTATCGCCGGACAGGAAAAAACAATAAAGACAAAAGGAGAAGCCAAAAATGACAACGCGTACAGGATCTTCCTGGGAATTCTAACCGTGATCTTTCTAAAGAGAGCGGCAGTTTTAACAGTAAGATATTTCAAAATATTCCCGGAATGATCTTCATAAAGATATAGAAAAACCGGACTCCCTTTTTTTAGCACCCTGTTTATCTCGAAAAGCCCCTTTTTGGGATCGGGAATATGATGCAACACTCCAAAGGAATAAGCAAAATCGAGCGCTTCCGATCTGACAGGGAGCGCTGTAACAGAACCCTTGACTGCCGCGGCATTATTCAGCCCGCGAACGAGCTCCCTGGTTTTATAAACACCGTCGCTTAGATCTAGGGCAATAACACTGACTCCGGGATTGTTCTTTGCCATAAGATAAGTATCCTGCCCCATGCCGCATCCGATATCTATACCAGCGCCTCCCCTGACTATCGGCTCCGTGACGGTTTCCTGCATATATGAAAAATGACCTTTCTCTAAAGACGTAGAGTATCCTTGCGACTTATTCCATAAAAACCCGTAAACCTCTTTTGTCGCTCTAATTTTTTGCTGGTTATACATTCGCTTCATCAATAAATATCCTGTGCCATAATTCAAGAACGACCAAGGCCCAGATCTCCTGCCCCAGGTCCGCTTTACCCTGAAGATGCCTATTGATAAATCTTTCGATGCCCTTACGGTCAAAATAACCCCTGCCCGCCGCCTGCCTCGAGAAAAGAATATCCCGGATATCGTCCTTTAACGGCCCGCGGAACCAACGGCCCGCCGGAACGCGAAAAGGAGTCTTTTTCCTGTTCAGCACCTCCGGCGGTAAAAGCTGCGCGAAAGCCTTCCTCAATATATATTTTGACTCGTTACGTTTAAACTTCATCCCTGCGGGAAGGCCGGCCGCGAATTCCATCAACTTATGGTCTAAAAAGGGGGCCCTTGCCTCTAACCCGAAAGCCATGGTTGAAACATCCAGCTTGGCCAACAGGTCGTAGGGAAGAAAAAAATTAGAATCCACATACAATGCCGCGTCTATGCCTTTGTAATTTAAGGACTCGTCGAATATTTTGAATAATTCAGTATCGGGCGCGTCTTTCCCCGCTGTATTCATAAAATCCTTTGATAACACGCCGCGGAGGATCGAACTTCTCAATCCGCCCAGCCAGCGCTTATATCTTGTCCTTAGCAAAGCAGGCGGCAAATGCGCGGCATTGCTGATGCGCCTGGCCAGCCGGTAATAACCGTAACGGGCATATCCGGCAAAGACCTCGTCGGCGCCCTCGCCTACAAGAGTAACGGTGATTTCCTTTTTCGCAACTTCCGCCAAAAGCATAGTGGCCAAAGCCGAAGAGTCCGCGTGGGGTTCGCCGAAAAGCCCTATCAATTCCTCGAGCCGCTTGAAAGAATCCGGGCGCATGATAATCTCGTGATGCCTGCAGGGAAAGTGCTTCCGGGAAAAGCGCGCGTATTCCAATTCGCTGTACCCTTCTTCCTCGAAACCGACAGAAAACGTTTCCACGGGATGCGCTGTATTTTTACTCATCAACGCGGCCACAATAGAAGAATCCAGCCCGCCGCTTAAGAATGCGCCTACGGGAACGTCGCTAAGCATCCTAAGCTTAACCGATTCACTAAGCAGCCGGGCAGTCTCATGGGCCGCATCTGTTTCGCTTATGGAGATCTTTCGCGAAAAATCAAGGTCCCAATACCTGGAAATTTTCATCCCGCCGCGCCGAAAAACAAGGTAATGAGCCGGGTTTAACTTCTTAATGGCGCGGAAAGATGTCTGCGGCGCGGGAATATATCCATAAGAAAGATACTGGTATATGGCTCTTTGGTCGATATCGCGCGGAACCGCGGAATATTTCAAAAGCGCGTTTATCTGCGAGGCGAAGACGATGCGGTTGGCCCCGTCCGTGCAATAAAAGAGCGGCTTCTTACCCACCCTGTCCCTGGCAAGGAAAACAAGTGAATTTTTATTGTCCCAGATGGCAAAAGAAAACATCCCCCGAAGATGCTTGAGGCAATCAAAAGAGTATTCTTCGTAAGCATGAACGATCACTTCCGAGTCGGAACGCGAACGGAACCGGTGCCCTTTTGCAAGCAGGCTTTCGCGCAGCTCTTTATAATTATAAATTTCGCCGTTACAGATAAGGTTGATATCACCGGACTCGTCGGCCATCGGCTGTGTCCCGGTTTCCAGATCAATGATCTTCAGGCGCCGGTGCAATAAAGCAACGGAAATATTGCCTGCCTGACGTATAAATTCCCCTTCTTCGTCAGGGCCCCTCTTGGAAAGCGCGTCCGCGACATTTCGCAACGACGAATTGTTTACCGGGGCACCTTCAAAATCAATAAATCCGAAAATCCCGCACATCGCTTAAGGCCCCTCTTTTATTCTTACTGCCCGGAAGTCGCTTAAAAGATAACCGCATTCCCTGCATTCCGGCAATTTAGACAAAAGCACAAATTTTCGCAATTGGACGTATCTTGCGCTCTTCCATATGCTTCTTAAGGATCCATCTTTTATATTTCCCACGGCAAATTTACCCTCTACATCCATGGTGCAGATGGTTACATCTCCGTTCCACATCACAACCGCATCCGAAAGGATATGCGGACAGAAAGTCCGCCGGGGCTCCTTGATCTGCCACTCTCCGTTCTTTTTTTCATAACGCAGATATTCACATTCATCGGGAAGGTATTCGCCGGCAAACCTGTTTTTTTCCTCAGCACTCAATCCCGAACCGCCGCTTAAAATCATGGACTTAAAATCAATAAAGTCGGCCCCAAGCTCTTCTGCCATGGAAATCGCCGCGTCAATACCGGATTGATTATGCTTCATTACAATAAACTGGAGGTGGATCCCGGGAATTCTCGAACCTCTCTTTTTTCTTTCCCGCGTAAGCCTGCGCACACCCGAGACCACCTTATCAAAATTTAATCCCTTCCTGTATAAAGATGCCATCTCCTGGTTTATCCCGTCAAAAGCGATATTAAGCTTGTAAAGGCCGGAACTCAATATATCATCGATACGATCCTCTAAAAGCATGCCGTTTGTCTCCACGATCGAATCTATACCTTTAGCCGCCGCATACCCTACCATCTTGAATAGATCGGGATTGACAAGCGGTTCTCCGGCGTAAGAAAAATTTATGCGTCTTAATTTCCAATCTATGCCGTCTATCAGGGATTTAAATAACTCAAAAGGCATAACCCCCTTTTGTCTTCGCGAAGAATTCACGGTAGCGCATACGGGGCACTTAAGCATGCACATATTGCTTGCCTCTACCACGAGCGTCCTGGGCAGGACAAAAGAAAGCAACCCCGGGAAAACCCTGAAAAGATACCCGGAATAATTAAAATACGACTTTACGATAAAATTATCTATCAATCTTGTTTCTCCTTATATAATGTTTCCGCGATAATGCCCGATATCAACTCGATCCTGCCCTCCCATGACAACGCGGCAGAGATACTTTTCATCTTCTCTGTGGCCGGTGGTTCCTTTAAAGAAAGTTCGAGGTTGCGCATAAAATCCGCTTTATCCCGGCTTAATTTCACCACATCGCTGAACTCTTCCAATTCCGGCAGATAAGTCGAGACTACCGGCTTGCCGCAGGCAAAATACTCCAGTGTCTTTAAGGGGAAAATATAGGCGCGGAATCCGTCCGTGCGATAAGGAATAATACAGGCATCCATCCCCATTATGTAAGCGGGCAGGAGATCGTGTTTTTTCCAGCCAAGCAAGCGTATGTTCGGACAATCCTTAAAATCCTGGCGGCTTAAGTTTTTTCCGATGAGGACGATCTGCCAACCGCTCCTCTTTTGCGCAAGATAACGTAACAATTGCGTATCTATCCTGGAATCGAGCGTCCCGATAAAGCCTATCTTCGGAGAAGGCAGGTCTTTCAGATCGGCAGGGACCGGCCACCCCTCTTTTTTATCAAAGGATGAAAAACTGACGCCATTTCTTATAAAATGCAGGTCCGGGCGTTTCTTCCTTCTATCCCCGGCCAGCGCGCGCGTGCAGGCAAATACCGTGCCGGCGTTAGTTAAGGCCAGATCTTCCAGAAAAAGCATTGTCTTCTTTCTCTTGGGAATATTGATCTCCGAAGAAAAATCATCGATACAGTAATATACCGAAGCTTTCTCATTCATTTTCTTCAATAAAACAGAACTGTTGATCGAGTAAAGCCATAATAATACGTCTTTAAAGCCCATCCGCCTTATTAGCCGCCTCAAAATAAAACCCAGGACCGCCTGGTTAAAGTAGTTAAGCGAAATAAAATAATTTCCGAACGGAAAGAGCGGCGGAGCAGTATACACATAAAGGTTATTTTTCTCCTGCCTTAGCCCTCTTAACCAGCGAGCGAGCCTTTTTAATCCCGCGGGCCCGTCTTTAAGAATATGCAGCAATGATAGCTGCGATTCAA